>CAIWGR010000684.1 GCA_903912275.1 uncultured delta proteobacterium | reverse complement strand
GTCCGCCAGCGCAGCCTTCGAGCGAATCTCCAGCACCTCGGTGTTGTGCTGACGGGTCTCTTCGAAATCGTCGGGCATCTTGGCAACCAGGGCCTTGAGCCAGTTGCGCGCGGTCTTTTCATCCTTGCCAACCGCCTCGACCACCTGCTTGACCGTTGCCCGCCCGTTTCGGAGAAGGAACAGGGTAAACTTTACGTGGCTGACGAGGCCGTCAGCTTTGCTGTCGCTCTTTCCAGCTGGTGCGGACTTTACGACCTTTGCAACCTGCCCTTGTGGTTGCTTGCTGCCGCCTGCGCGCCTGTTTCCATCCTTCATTGCCCACCCGGTGGAGAATCGGTTCCAGTGGCGGCACCTCTAGGCGATCTTGGTGCGGATCCGCAAATAGCCGAGCTGGCGACTGGACAAATCTGCACACTCAGGTGGAACGAATTTTCCACCCCCATGTAATTCTTGCGGGAAAATCGGGGCGTGAAATCGGCGCTCGAGACCTCTTCGCCGTCGGTCGCTGCCTCCTGCCCTGACCTGCAACCCGTGATGCCGCGGGTCCCTGCTCGTCCCGTCTCGGCCGCCCATCATCGCTGCACAATTTTTGCCTCCCGACGGCCGCTGTGCGACAGCCTGAGTCCCCCGCTGTCTCCACCAAGCACCCAAGGTCGGCCATGGCCGATATGCCCACATCCCGCCTTCCCGGCCAGGACGCCAATCGTGAAGGCACCCAGGTCGAACTGCACCACACCTATCGGCTGGGTCGGCGGCTTCACGCCACGCCGATCTACGAGTTTGTAGAGGCCCAATGGCTTCCGTTCGGCAGGAGCGTGCAGATTCGCTCCTATGCAGGGCTCAAGTCCTCGACACTCCGCATGATGGACCGGACCCGCATTGCGACCACCATCCAGCGTACGACGCCAAACGTTGTCGGCCCGGGCGTGCCCGACATCATCGACACGGGCCTTTGGGAGGAGATGAGCCACTTCCTCGTGATGCGGCTCCCGCCGGGCGACCTCATGAGCAGCATGCTCTCCCGAGGCCATCGCTTCAGCCCAGACGAGGTTGCTGAACTCATCACAGATTTGGCAGGCGCGCTCGATACCTACCGCGCCACTGCCGGCGAGCCTCACCGGGGCCCGACCGCGGAGCGCGTCTGGGTGACCCAGGAGGGGCGTGCAATTCTGCTCGGCTACGGCGAGGTGCTCTACCGCGAAGACTCGTTGAACGCAGGTGGCATCCCCGTCGCTGAGTTCATCTCCCACCTTCCGCCGGAGGTCTTTGCCTTCTCGGCCTCGAGCAGTGCGACGGGCGATGAGGAGGAGGGGGCGCCCACCTCCGGACGTTTCCGAACCGCGGCACTGCCGGCCGATGCGGTGAATTGCGAACGGGCTCCGGCCGCAGAGGTCTATGCGCTGGGTTGCCTCGCCTATCAAGCCTTTTCGGGTCATCACCCCTATTTCGTGAAGGCGAACGATGCCACGGAGGGTATCCGTGCGACGCTGGCGGCAATGCCTGCCCCGTTGAAGCGGCTCCCCGCCGGATCCGTCTTTGAGACCACCATCCTGCAGGCGATGTCGCGGCAGCCTGGCGACCGACACGCAACGACCGCCGACTTCGCCTCCGCCCTGCAGGCCGCCTTCGACGACGGTACCAGCGAGGCGCTTCCGCAGCTCCGCTCCACCCCCGTTGCGCAGGCCTCCGCAGACGAACTGCGGTCGCTGTCGCTCTGGCGCATGACGGGCCTCGTCTCGCTCGCGATGCTCATCATCCTCTTCGGTTACCTCCAGTTCCGGCCCTACAGCGTTGTCGTGACCTCCGACCCGCCGTCGCTCGACCTCGTAGAGGTGGTGGGCCACACGGCAGAGCCGCTCGGCAGGACGCCGCTGGTCTTGGAGCGCCGCTCCTTGAGCTCGCCGATTCAGCTCCGCGTGATGGGCAAAGATGGCAAAGCTGGACCTGTGACAACGCACGACCCGAAAGAGTTTCAGGATCTCGGCAACTGCCGGCGGCTCGCGGTTCAGCTCAAGTTCGACGAGCGTTGAACCTTGGGCGCGGCGCGCCTAGCGAGAACCGGGTTTCCTCCCTGCACAGGATGGTCCGATGTCTCGCCGCTTTTTGCTGCCCCTCCTTCTGCTCGTCGCATGTGGCGATGAGGCTGCCAACACCGGCGTGAGCGCCGACGCGACCGCGGACGCGGCCGCTGACGCGGGGTCGACGGAGGGTTCGGCCGATGCCTCGGATGCGGCGCTGGACGGCAGCGGTGATGGTTCGGGCAGCGCGCCTGAGGCCTGCGCACCGGCGCCGGTGGAGCAGCTCGCCCGCATCGAGCGAGCGGGCCTGAGCGTCGCCTTCGCGGGGGATGGCAGCTGGACGCTCACCCGCGGGGAGCAGGTGGTGGCGACGGGCGTTCCGACCTGTGACGACGCGGCGCCCGGTGCGCGGGTCGCGGCGGGAACGCCGGCCTTCCGGAGCGGCTTCGGCAATACAATCGTGACGATGACCGGGCCGGCATCGCGCCTCGAATGGCTTCAGCCTGTCGGCAGCGCGACCGTAGAGGGCGCGAGCGCAGACGCTGTGACGCTCCGCTGGCCGTTGGCTGGACGGCCTGGTGCATCGCTGGCCCTGCGCTACGCGCTCGACGAAGATGGCACGCTGCGCGTCGCCATGACGAGTACGCTCGAGGGCGCGGCGACGGGTGAATGGAGTTGGGGTTCGCCCGCGGAGGAGCGCTTCATTGGTCTTGGAACGCAGGTAACGGGCATGGATCTTCGCGGCCGTGTCTACCGGCTCTGGACCCAGGAACAGGGGATTGGGAAGCTAGAGGGCGACGCGGGCTTCCCGCTCGCAAACGCGCTCGAGGCCGCCTACGCGCCGATGGGTGTGATGCATGCGTCGGGGGGCTACACGATGCTGCTCGACGAGGATTCCGTGTCGGAGTTGGACCTAGACCGGAGCGCCGCGGAGCGGCTGACGCTTCGCACCGCTGGTGCGCTGCCGGAGCTGTCGCTGCATCCGTGGGAGCGTCCCGCGCAGGGTATTGCCTGGGCCACCGAACTGACCGGGCGTCCGCCGCAGGTCCCCGACTGGGCCTTCGCACCTTGGAACCATGCGGTTGGTGGGCCAGAAGAGCTCCGTCGCGTGGCCGCGCTGCTGCGCGATTCGGACGTGCCGTCGTCTGCGATCTGGAGCGAAGACTGGATTGGGGGCTCGCAGGGGACTTCCGGGTTTCGGTTGTCGTATGCGTGGGAATGGGACCCTGCTCGATATCCCGACCTGCCGGCCGAAATTGACGCGTTGCACACGGGTGGCTTTTCCTTTCTTGGCTACCTCAACCCCTTTGTTCCATCGACGACGCGGATGTTCAGCGAAGGGGAAGCAGGCGGGTTTCTGGTGCGCAACGAGCGCGGTCAGACCTACACGACGACCGACCCGGCCTTCCGCGCGACAGCGATGGTCGACCTGACGCGCAACGAGGCGGCCGCCTGGTACGAGTCCTATGTGACAAGGGCGGTCGCGGAGGTTGGACTTGACGGCTGGATGGCCGACTACGCGGAGTGGTTGCCGCTCGCGGGACAGCTCTCCAACGGCGGGAATCTGTGGCTTGAGCACAACCGCTATCCGATTGCCTACCAGCGTTCGAATGTGCGGGGCATCACCGCCGCGCATGGGGGCACGCCCGACCCGGACCGGCTCTTCTTTGCCCGCTCCGGTTGGGCCTCGCGAAAGGGCGGAACATCGGGCACCGCGCCGGTGCTTTGGGCCGGTGATCAGAACACCAACTGGGGTGCCGACGACGGTCTGCCGAGCGTGGTGCCGATCTCGCTCCATGTAGGGGCTTCGGGCGTCTCGATGTTCGCCACCGACATCGCCGGCTACACCTCGGTGACCGTCCCCCACACCACCAAAGAGCTGTTCTACCGCTGGACAGAATTGGGTGCGTTTGAGCCCGTCATGCGGACCCACCACGGGTCGGACGAATGCGGAAACTGGTCGTTCGATCGCGACGCCGAGACGCTGGCCCACTTTCGGCGGTACGCGAAGATTCACAGCCTGCTCTACCCTGTCTGGCGTGAGCTCCTCGATGAGGCGCAGGCAACCGGTATGCCCATCCTTCGTCACCCCTTCTTGGCCGATCCGACGGGAGCTTGGGAGCGCGCCGGATACGCCTGGTTCATCGGCGAGAACCTGTTCGTAACACCGGTGCTGGCGGAGGGAGCGACCAGCAAAGCGACCGCGCTGCCGCCCGGCGCGTGGTGGCCGCTGTTTGGCGACGTTGCGCTCGCCGAGACCGGGGATTGGACGGCGCAGGAGGTCGCGATTCCGCTCACAGAGGCGGGGGTCTTCGTGCGGGCGGGCACAGCGCTGCCGCTGCTGACGCAGGCGCCTGCGACCATGCGCAACGATGCTGATGCTGCCGTTTCGTCGCTCGCGGCGCTCGGCGATAGCGTGCGGTTTGCGCTCTACCCCGACGCATCGGGCGCAGCGTCCGGGAGCGGACGCGGGGCCTCCGTGTCGGCGACGGGGGTGGTTGCGAACTGGGTGGCCGAGGGCGCGAGCTGGAACGGGGTGTTGCTCCCAGCCTGCCTCGACAGTGAGGCAGTCGACTGTGTCGACGCTAGCACAAAGGTGTTCCGCCTCGTGGGTGCTGGAAGCCTCGCGACCGTGCGTGGCGGAGCGACGGTGGAGGCCGCTTCGGCACAGACGGTCGAACTGGCGGTGGGTGGTGACGGATGGGGAACGCTGGCAGCGCCTACGCCGGTGACCGAGCTGAACCCCAACATCGCGCCGCCCTGCGAACCGTAACCAAACGCTAGGCGTTGCTCTCTACGAAGCGCCGGTGGAGTCGGCGTTGGAGCTCTTTGCCGGAAGCGGCAGGAAGCACCGCGACCACAGCGTCACGCGAGGAGAACCAGAAATGCGGCGCATCGGGCAGTCCTGCTGCCTGCTCCATCGCGGCATGCAGTGCATTGGCGCTGTCGCCGACGCCGAGCCCGACGGCAGCAGCCGATGCAAGACCCGAGGCGAAGTGAAGCGCGTCACCGGCCGCAGTCCTGAGTCGAGCCTCGAAGGCTGCCAAGTCATGCACATTTTCTGCAGTTCCAACGAGGCGTGCAGCGTTGCGTTCGGCGTCAACCTGGGCCGACAGGAGGTCGGTCGCGCCGACCGCGGCGAGCAGGGCTGACACTGCGTCGGGCGTGGCGGGTGGAAGTTCGGCCACCCAGAGATCGTCGCGGCCTGTGATGCCCCGTACGCCGAAGGCACGGAGGGAGCGGAGGAGGTGGTCGGGGAAGCCGTCGGGGCGGTGGATCGCAGTACCCTCACCTGCGCCGAAGGTCGACTTGGCGTGGAGCGCAATGCCCTTCTGGCGGGCGAACTCCACAGCCTGCGCGTTGAGCACCCGGGCGCCCTGACGCGCGAGCTCCTGCATCTCTTCGTAACCCACCTCGGCAAGCTTGGTCGCGGAGGGGACGATGCGTGGGTCTGCGGAGTAGATGCCGTCGACGTCGGAGTAGATGTCGCAGGACTCGGCCCCGAGCGCGGCGGCGAGCGCGACGGCGGTGGTGTCGCTGCCACCGCGGCCCAGCGTGGTTACCTCGCTGCGGTAGCTCGTGCCCTGGTAGCCGGCGACGATGACGATACGGCCGCGCGCAAGCTCATCCTGCACGCGGTAGGGCCGGACATCGATGATGCGAGCGCCCGCGTGTGAGTCGCTTGTCATGATGCCGCACTGGCTTCCCGTGAAGGAGATGGCCTGTTCGCCGAGGTCTTGGATGGCGATGGACATGAGCGCCATGGAGATGCGCTCGCCCGTGGAGAGGAGCATATCGAGTTCGCGCTTCGAGGGGTCTTCGGCGACGCGGCGCGCGAGCGAGAGGAGTTCGTCGGTGGTGTCGCCCATGGCGGAGACGACGGCGACAACGCCGAAGCCGGCGCGGCGCGTGGCCACAATCTTGGCGGCGACGGCCTTGATCTTATCGATGGTGGAGACGGAGGAGCCTCCGAATTTCTGGACGATGATGCGCATGGTCAGCCTCGTGCGACCGCTGCCGCGCGCCGCTCGGAGACCCAGTCGTCGGCCATGCGGAAGAAGTCGTCTCCGCCGAAGAAGAGGACCTTGTCGCCGGGCTGCACGGTAGCGCGCAGGTGGGAGACGATCTGGTTCTGGTCGGGGATGTGGGTCACGAGATGGCCACGCTCTCGGAGTTTGCGAACGACGAGGTCGGTATCGACGCCCGGGATGGGATCCTCGTTGGCGGCATACATGGTGGTGATGATGACCTCACTGGAGCCCTCGAAGGCCGTCGCATACTCATCCTGCAGGTAGCTGGTGAGGGTGTAGCGATAGGGCTTGAAGATGCTGACGACGCGGCCCTTTGCGAGGTCCTTTGCGGAGTCGAGCACCTTGCGGATGGCGGTGGGGTGGCTGTTGTAGTCTTTGACGACGAAGAGGCCGTCGGCGTCGACGATGGTGAAGCGGTTGTCGAGCCCCTTGAAGTCGGCGAGGCCGCGCTGCATCGCCTCGAAGGGGACGCCGAGGTGGTCGCAGACGGCGATGGCGCCGATCGCGTTTCCGACGTTGTATCGGCCCGGCAGCGGCAGGCTCACTTCGCCAAGCTTCTCGCCGCGGCGGAAGACCTCGAAGCGGAGGGGCAGCTGGCCCTGGTCCAGGAGCACAGCGCGATACTCTGCATCGCGCTCGACGGCGTAGGTGGTGACAGGCTTTGTGACCCGCTCGAGCATCTGCCGGTTGCCGTCGCAGTCGATGTTCACGAAGGCGCGCCGAAGCCTGCCGTTCGCCTCGATGATGCGGGCCATCGAGACGATGATGTCGAGATGGTCTTTGTAGTAATTGAGGTGGTCAGCCTCGATGTAGTTGCAGAGCAGCAGGTCGGTCGGAATGTTGGCGTGGGAGCCATCGGACTCGTCCACCTCGGCAACGATGACATCGCCCTTCCCCGCCCGTGCGTTGATGTTGTAGTCGAGCAGCAGGCCGCCGATGATGAAGCCCGGTTCGCGCCCTGCGGCATCGAGCATCTTGGTAATCATCGCGCTCACAGTTCCCTTCCCGTGGGTGCCTGTCACGCCCACGCTGAGCCGCTCGGAGAGCAGGGCCGCGAGGAGTTCGGAGCGGTGCAGGATGGGGAGCCCCCGCTCGCGCGCGGCGAGGAGTTCCGGGTTGTGGGCGGGGATGGCGGTAGAGAGGACGATGACTTCGGCGCCCTCGATATTTTCGGCGCGCTGTCCGATGGTGACGCGGGCACCCAGTGCAGCCATGGTATCTGTGAGTGCAGACTGCCGGACGTCGGAGCCGGAGACGGGATAGCCGCGCTCAATGGCGACGCGCGCGACGGCAGATACGCCGATGCCGCCGATGCCGAGAAAGTGAAGTTTGGTACCGGGTTTGAGCATCATCGGAGCGGCCTCGACGGAGGAGTTCGGGTGGGCCTTCCTGCAACACTTCGCCCCCGCGGCGCAAGCCTCGTGAAGGTTGAACCGCGTGCATCCCAGTGTTACGCGCCTCGGCAACTTCTCTCAAGGATGACCATGCGCCGCAGCCTCCTTCTCGCAGCTCCCATCTGCCTCCTCGCCCTCGCCTCCTGCCAGCGCCGCGGCGAACCGGTTCCCACGCTCACGCAGGAGCAGTGGGCACGCGTGCAGGAGAACTTTCTCAAGACGGCTCCGGTGCCCCAGCATCCCGTGGGAGCGGTCTTCGGCGACAAGTTTCGGCTCATCGGCTGGGATATCTCACCTGCGGCCCCGAAGATCGACGACACCGTCACGCTCACGCTGATCTGGGAGTCCCTCGAGGAGGTCGACACCAACTGGCGCATCTTCACCCATCTCGACGGAAGCACCCGTCAGAACCTGGACCATGATGCGGTCGGCAACGCCTTCCCGACCCTGCACTGGAAGAAGGGGACCATCCTCAAGGATACCATCGAAACCAAACTTGAGACGGGCGGCGACGGCGAGGTGAAGGTCTTTGTCGGCTTCTACCACGACGAAGCGCGGCTCGAGGTCTCGGCGCCCGGTTCCGGCAAGGTCGACAAGGATGGCCGGCTCGGCATCGGGAGTTTCTCCGCTCGGTGGGAGCCACCGGCCTACGAGATCAAGCGGGCCTCTTCGCCGATCACGATTGACGGCAAGCTGACCGACCGCGCCTGGCTCACGGCCTCGCAGACCGTCCTCTGGCGCCACCCGACGACGGGCAAGCCGCAGGATGGGCTCGACACCTGGGCCAAGATGCTCTGGGACGACGAGAACCTCTATGTGGCCTTCTC
>CAIWGR010000683.1 GCA_903912275.1 uncultured delta proteobacterium | reverse complement strand
GCATCCGTCGCGATGCCCCCCGCGTCGCGCGGTATGGCTGCGCGGGGTGCGGGGTGTCAATGGGGGCGATGCAGCGGAACTTCGACGCAACCACGCAACAACCGGCCGCAGACGACGAGAATGGGATGTCACCCATCCGAGGTCCCATGAAGCCGTCCGAGAGCATCGATCCCACATCCCACGAGAACCATGCGGCACGCATGCGCGGCAGGGGTCACGCCGAAGGCACCTTCGAGCGCGAGCTGGTCCTGTGCCGCGCCTCGCTGCGGAGCGATGAGCTTGCGGCCGTCGTTCTGGCCATCGAGAAGGAGGCCGAGGGGCTCCTGGATGGCCTGCTGAAGGCGGGAACGCGTTCATGAAGGCGAACGTCCCGCTCACGCCGCTCCACGACGTCGCACATCCCATGGACCGGGGCTTTGTCGAAGTGTGGGAGCTGATCCTGAACGCGCGTCGGAAGGCCATGCAGGCCGTCAACACGGAGCTGGTCGGGTTGTACTGGCAGGTGGGTGAGTACATCAGCCGCAAGCTCGCCGCTGCCGAGTGGGGCGACGGGGTGGTGGAGGAGCTGGCCCGCTACCTGGCGCGGACCCAGCCGGGGCTGAAGGGGTTCACGCGACGCAACCTGTTTCGGATGCGGCAGTTTTACGAGGCGTACAGCGGCAACGAAATGGTGACACCGCTGGTGACACAATTGCCGTGGACTCACAACCTCATCATTCTCGGGCAGTCCAAGCGCGCCGAGGAGCGCGAGTTCTACCTGAAAATGGCGATTCAGGAGCGCTGGAGCAAGCGCGAGCTGGAGCGGCAGTTCCAGGCGGCGTTGTTTGAGCGGGCGGTGCTCACGCCTCCCAGGGTGTCGCCGGTGGTGAGACAGGCGCACGCGGCGGCGGCCGATGTCTTCTAGGACAGTTCTGTGGTCGAGTTTCTCCAGCTCCCCGCCGAACACGACGAGGCGGGGCTGCATCGGGGTCTGGTCAGTCGCCTCAAAGAGTTTCTGATCGAGCTGGGCCGGGACTTCTGCTTTGTGGGGTCGGAGTATCCACTGCAGGTGGGTGGCCGCGATTTTGCCCTCGACCTTCTCTTCTTCCATCGCGGACTGAACTGCCTCGTGGCCATTGAGCTCAAGGTTGACCGGTTCGAGCCCGAGCACCTGGGCAAGCTCAATTTTTACCTCGAAGCCCTCGACCGCGATGTTCGTAAGCCGCACGAGAATCCGGCCATTGGCCTGCTGCTCTGTGCAACCAAAGAGAGCGAAGTGGTCGAGTATGCCATGAGCCGCTCGCTCTCTCCGGCGCTGGTGGCCGCCTACCATCTGCAACTGCCCGACAAGGCGGTGCTGGCCGCCAAATTGCAGGAGTTCTACGCCCTCAACGCGCCGCTACCCCCAGAGCCCTCGAAGACTCCATCGTAAAGGAGCTGCTCGACCTCGGCGCGGCGGGCCAGGCATAGGTGTGTGGAGGCTAGCCCTCTACGACACGGTGGTTGCCAGAGAGGTGTGAAGCGGCGCATGATAGAAGCATCGCGCTGCATCGGCGACGGGGCGCTGCGTTGGAGGCATCATGCGTGGGTACATCGGCATCACAGACACCGGCTGGTATGACCATCTGCAGGCTAGGGGACCCGCGCTCGAAGAGGTGAACTTTTGGCAGCCGAACGGTGGCGAGCGGCTCATGAAGCTGCTGCCGGGCACCCCCTTCCTCTTCAAGCTCAAACGGGCGCAAGGCGACGCCATCGTCGGGTTTGCCTCCTATGTTCGGAGCATCCGGCTTCCGATTCGCGAGGCCTGGCAGTTCTTCGGCGATGGCAACGGCGTCTCGTCGCAACAGGAGCTCCTGGCGCGCGTGAAGCGCTACAGGGCCAAGTCGGGCAAGCCCGAGCCAACGGCCAACAGCGACATCGGCTGCTCGGTGCTGGTCTCGCCCATCTTCTTTCCACGCGACCGCTGGGTGCGCGGACCATCCGACTGGAAGACCAACATCGTGCAGGGCATGTCGGACGACCTCACCGCGGG
>CAIWGR010000682.1 GCA_903912275.1 uncultured delta proteobacterium | reverse complement strand
TCCAGCAGGGTGTAATGGCCGAGAATCTGAAGCGGTCGAGAGAGCATCGAAGGCACCTGCGCCGGAACTACCCCGCAGCCGCGCCCGCCGTCAACGAAAGTCGTTGCAGCGCTACCCATTTCGAACTGCAGTTCTCGCCCCTTGCGCCCCCTTCGCTCGCTGTTCTAGCCTAGGGGCTCTCTGCTTCGCTTTCGGTCGCCTGATGACGTTCAACCAGCTCCAGATCCCGACGCTGTCCGACGCGGAACTCGAGGCCGCGATCGTCGAACACAACCAGAAGTACTGGGAGCTCAACGAACCCGAGATTACGGACGCCGAGTTCGACCTGCTCGTGCGTGAACTCACTGCGCGGAAGCCTGATTCGCCGGTTCTGGCGCGCGTGCCCACGTCGACCATCACCGGAGACAAGGTCCGCCACGGCGCGCCCATGCTGAGCCTCGACAAGTGCTACTCCGCAGAGGAGCTCGACCGCTGGTTCGCCCGCATCGAAGGCGCGGCAATCGCGACCCAGAAGATTGACGGCCTTGCCGTCAGCCTGCGCTACGACGGCGCCGGCCGGCTCGCCCTCGCGGCCACGCGCGGCGACGGCGAGACGGGCGAACTGGTGACCGCCAACATGCTGATGGTCGGCGGCGTCCCGTCGCAGGTCGCGGCCGCCAACATCGAAGTGCGCGGCGAGGCCTTCATGCCCGTCTCCACCTTCAACACGCGCTACGCCGAGGCCTTCGCCAACCCCCGCAACCTGGCAGCGGGCGCCCTGAAGCAGAAGGACCCGGCCAAGACCGAGGCCTACGGGCTCCACTTCCTCGCCTACGACCTGCAGGGCGACCCGACCGTAGCCACGGAGGCCGAGGAGATGGAGCGGCTGCGGGCGCTCGGCTTCACCGTCTCGCCCTATCTGGTCTGCGAGCGGGAGGAGGGGCAGCGCAGCTTCGAGGCGCTCGCTGCGACCCGCGTGGAGCTCGACTACGAGACCGACGGCATCGTCTTCAAGGTCAACAACCTCGCGGTCCAGCACGGCCTCGGCAACACCGCACACCATCCGCGCGGCGCCATCGCCTACAAATACCAAGGCGAGTCGGGCCTCTCGGAGCTGACCGGCATCGAGTGGTCGGTCTCCCGGACGGGCGCCATCAACCCCGTCGCGCTCGTGGCGCCTGTCTTCCTGTCGGGCGTGACCGTGTCGCGCGTCTCGCTCCACAACCTCTCCATCATGTCAAAGCTGGCAGGCGAAGCGCCGCTGGCCGTTGGCGCACAGGTGGCCGTAACGCGGCGCGGTGGCGTCATCCCGCACATCGAATCGGTGCTCAGGCCGGGCACAGGAGAGCTGCTGCTGCCGCCCGCCACCTGCCCGAGCTGCGGCGCGGCTACGGAGGTGCGCGAAGACGTCCTCGTGGCCGACCACGCCGCCACCTGTACCGGCGCTGCGTCGCGTCGATTGCTGCACGTGGCGAGCGCGCTCGACCTCGACGGCTTCGGCCCCAAGCTCATCGAACAGCTCTTTGCAGCCGGACTGCTGGCGGAGCCCGCCGACTTCTACACGCTCACCGCCGAGCGACTCCGCACGCTCGACAGGCTCGGCGACAAGACCGCTGCCAACCTGCTGGCGAGCATCGAGGCGCGGCGCACCCTCCGTTTCGCCTCGTTCCTCAACGCGCTCGGCGCGCCCGAGGTGGGCGAGCAGCTGTCGCGCGACCTCGAGGCCAACTTCGAGAGCCTCAACGGCCTGCTCGACGCCAACGCCGACCAGCTCACCGCCATTGCCGGCGTCGGCCCCCGCGTCTCGGCCTCCATCCTCGCCTTTGTCGCAGAACACCGCCCCTGGATTGAGCGGCTCGCGGCCTGCGTGACGCTCACTTGGCCACCGAAGTCGGCCGCGGTCGGCCCCCTCGCCGGCAAGAAGTTCGTCTTCACCGGGAGCCTCGCCTCCATGTCCCGAGAGGCGGCGCAGGAACAGGTCCGAGCGCTCGGTGGCGCGACGCCGAGCGGGGTCAGCGGCGAGGTCGACTTCCTCGTTGTGGGCGACGCAGACTACGACAAGATGGTCGCGGGAAAGGTGTCATCGAAGCTCAAAAAGGCTATAAGCCTGCGCGAAGCGGGCGGCCGCATTCTCATCGTGCCCGAGCGCGACTTCCTGCCAATGCTTACACCCGATTCTCCCTCTGCGTGAACCGTCACGCCCTCACTGCTGGTTGATGCATGTTTGAAGTACCTCCCCGTCGTTCACAGACCTGTGGCGCACTCCGCGCCTCCGATATTGGCGCGACGGTTACGCTCGATGGCTGGGTTGCAAGCAACCGCGACCTCGGTGGCTGCGCCTTCATCGACCTGCGCGACCGCTACGGCGTGACCCAGGTGAAGTTCGACCCCACCGTAGACGCGGCGCTGGCAGCAGCGGCCGCTGAGGTGCGGCCGGAGTGGGTGGTCGCCATCACAGGCGTGGTGGTCAGCCGCGGCAGCAACACCAACAAGCAGATTCCGACGGGCGAAATCGAGGTCGAGGCGACCGAGATTGTGGTGCTCAACCGGGCCGAAACGCCGCCCTTCCCCGTGCGTGACGAGGTCACGGCGAGCGAGGAGCTCCGCTTGCAGCACCGCTTCGTGGACCTGCGCCGCAAGCCCATCCAGAAGAACATCGTGCTCCGCGCCGAGGTGACCCACGTGGTCCGCCAGTTCCTTCACGAGAACGGCTTCCTCGAGCTCGAGACCCCCATCCTCACCAAGTCGACGCCCGAAGGCGCCCGCGACTACCTCGTCCCGAGCCGTGTGCACGGCGGCGAATTCTACGCC
>CAIWGR010000681.1 GCA_903912275.1 uncultured delta proteobacterium | reverse complement strand
GGCGTAGAGCCCTTTGACCAGCCAGGCGTCGAGGCCGGCAAACTCTTCGCACATGGCCTGCTCGGCAAGGCCTCCGAATCGGCATGGGCCGAGCGGGCGCAGGCCTTCGAGTCGGGCGATCGAAAGACCTCAGGGTTCTAAGCCGCACACCGCTTTGTGGTTGAGGCCCGACCCGTTCGGTCCTAGGCAGCGATTCGTTCTATCTTCGAGGCGTCGTGAGCACCAAGAGTACAGGGACCGAGGCAACTCCGGTCATCTTCACCGCCCGGCACCAGCGCCTCGCCTCCGACAGCGGCTCCTTCGTCGTCATCGCGGGGAGCGAACTGGGCCGGCGCTATCCGCTGCCCGCCGCCGAAGCCCGCATCGGTCGGGTCTCCATCAACGAAATCGTCGTCGATGACCGCTCCATCTCCCGCACCCACGCCCGCGTCTTCCCTACGCCCGAGGGCTTCGTCATCGAAGACCTCGCGAGCACCAACGGCCTGCTCATCAACGAGATTGCCACCACGCGGAAGGTTCTCCGCGACGGCGACATCATCCGTCTCGGGCGCACCGTCCTCAAGTTCCTGACCAACACCAACCTCGAGGTGGACTACCACACCGAGGTCTACAAGCTGTCCACGACCGACGCCCTCTCGGGCTGCTACAACAAGCGCTACCTCATCAACCAGCTCGAGCGCGACCTCTCGCGGGCGGTTCGCTACAAACGCAGCCTGTCGGTCATCCTCTTCGACATCGACCACTTCAAGCTGCTCAACGACACCATGGGCCACATCGCCGGAGACGCAGCCCTGGTGACCGTCGCGCAGCGGGTCCGAGACGTCATCCGCCGTGCAGACACGCTCGCCCGCTACGGCGGTGAGGAGTTCGTGGTCGTCGCGCCCGAGGTCGACGGCCCGCAGGCCATCCTCATCGGCGAGAAGCTCCGCCTCGCCATCTCTGAACGGCCCATCCTCGTGGGGGAGGTGCCGACCCGCCTCACGGTCTCCGTCGGCGTCGCAGACATGGAGAGCTACGCCGATGCAGTCCGGCTCCGTGGTGAAGACCCGCGCACCGCACTGCCAGACCCCCATCTGCTCCTGCGCCTCGCAGACGAGCGCATGTATGAGGCAAAGCAGGCCGGCCGTAACTGCGTCCGCTACGAGCCCGCGAACCGCTGAGCAGCGGCTAGGGAATCGTGTGGAACTTGATCATGTTGGTCGGAGTTCCGCGACCGACCGGAACGCCGAGCACGATGATGACGTGGCGGCCATGCTCGCAGAGCTGCTCGGCGATCATGGTCTTCTCCACCTGTGCGATGAGCGCGTCGGTCTCGGTGCGAAGCTCGCAGAGCACGGGGTGGGTGCCCCAGCAGAGCGCCGCCCGGTTGTAGGTGCTGCGCGACGGCGTGAAGGAGACGATCAGCTTGGAGGGGCGGAAGGTCTTGATGAGCCGCGGCGTTCGGCCCGAGGTGCTGAAGCAGCAGATGGCGTTGACGTTCAGCTCCTCTGCGGCGATGGCCGCCGCCTTGGCGATGGCGTGCGAGAAGGGCCGGATTTCGGTGGTGCCGAGCTGCTGCGGACCATGCTTGAGGAAGGGGCTGGCCTCCGCCTCGCGGACGATGCGGTCCATGAAGGTGACAGCCTCGATGGGGTACTTGCCGGAGGCGGTCTCGCCGCTGAGCATGACCGCGTCGGTGCCGTCGAAGACAGCATTGGCAACGTCCGAGGCTTCGGCGCGGGTCGGGCGCGGGTTGAAGGTCATCGAGTCGAGCATCTGCGTGGCGGTGATGCTGATCTTGCCCAGCGACATCGCCAGACCGATGGCCTGCTTCTGGATGATGGGCACCTGCTCGGGCGGCATCTCCACGCCAAGGTCGCCGCGCGCAACCATGATGCCGTCGGAGGCCATCACAATCTCACGCAGGTTCGAGACCGCCTGCGGCTTCTCAATCTTGGCGATGATCTCGGGCGAATCCTCTCCGCGGGGCAGCAGGCTCCGAAGCTGATGAATGTCGAGCGCGCTTCGGACGAAGGAGAGGGCGATGTAGTCCACACCGGCCTTGATGCCCCACTCGAGGTCTTCGCGGTCTTTGGGCGTGAGCGACGGAATCGAGACCGGCGTGTTCGGTAGGTTGATGCCCTTGCGGTCCTTGAGCGTGCCCCCGACCACCACGACGGTGTCGACCCAGCCTTCGCCGGTCGCGGTCACTTCGAGGTGGAGCAGGCCGTCATCGAGGAGGATGCTGTCGCCGGGGTGCACATCCTGCCAGATGAGGTCGTAGGAGACGCTCGCCATGGTCTCATTGCCGAGCATGGCCTCCGTCACGAGCCGGAACGGCGCGCCGGGCACCAGCGGGACGCCGCCGTTCTCGAACTTGCCCACACGAATCTTCGGGCCCTGAAGGTCCTGCAGCACCGCGATGGGCTGGCGCATCCGCGCGGAGACGCTGCGAATCATCTCCAGCATCCGACCGTGGTCTTCGTGGCTTCCATGGCTGAAGTTAAGCCGCGCCACATTCATCCCTGCCTCAATCAGCGCCTCAATGCGCTCCTCGGTCTGCGTGGACGGGCCCATCGTGCAGACAATCTTGGCGCGTCGGCCTACGGCAATCGAAGTCTTCATTCGTTTCCTTGTTCACTCGGCAAAGTAGCAGACCGTCGAGGTGTCTGCCTGATCAGCAACATCAAAGAATGCGAGGCGGCGCGCGTCAATCTGGTTCCGCGCGACGGTGTCGATGCGCGGACAGAAGGCGGTCTTGGCCATGCAGAAGTAGGCGCCACCCGCAGTAGGATTGGGGTCCTGCATGCAGGTCGCATAGCTCGGGCAGTCGGCGGCGACGCCGCAGTCAGCGCTGCAGTAGGAGACCGTATTCCCCGCGAGATTCCGCGTGAGGCAGCGGCCGCCAACGCACTCGGCGTCGGAGCTGCATTCGGCGCCGATTGGCTTGATGGATGCGGGCCAGCAGGCAGGACGCCAGACCGCACGATCGGTGGGCCGTGCGTGGGTCGGAAGTTCGGTGCAGGCAAAGCCAGCGCTGCCGCATGACGCGCCCGGGAGTTGGTCTGCCGCACATCCGCCTCGCACGACACAGATGTCGGCGCCGCCGAAGCTTCCTGTCACGCCGAAGTCGACGCAGAGTTCGCCGGTCGGGTCACAGCCGTTGGTTATGCAGTCCACGGTCGAACAGTACCCACCGATGAGCGCTGCGGCCGAGCACTCCGCCGCAAGGTCGGCACCGTCAGCGCCGCAGAGGCAGCTTCCGCCGACGCAGTCTGTTCTCGAAGCGCAGGCAGACGCGGTGGCGCTGCCAGCGGACCGGCAAACGCCGCTGACGCAACGGCCGCCGCTCGGGCAGGGCGTGCGCAGGTCGATGGTGCCGTCGGCGCGACAGGTCACGGCGGTGCGATAGTCGGCGCACTGCGAAGTGTTCGGCGGGCAGGCGGCCTCGGTCGCGCACTCGCCGGAGAGGCAGACGCGGCACTCGGCCAGGCCGCTGCTATCGTCGCATATCTGCCCGTCGCTGCAGATGGTCGTGTTGACCAGGTTGCCGCAGCGGCCGCAGGTCTCGTAGGAGAGCCGGTCGGCGGTGCACCGGATGGTACGCGAGTCGCACTCGCCGGCCAGCCCGTCGGGGCAGACATCGGAGAGTGTGTCGGGCTCGACGGCGGTATCGTCTAGCGTGGTATCGACCGCGGTGTCGGCGGTATCGTTGCCGCTATCGCGGGTGTCGGCAGCGTCATTGCCACTGTCGCGCGTGTCGGCTGCCCCCGTGTCCTCCGACTGTGAAGAGGTCGCAGACGCGCAGCCCGCCAGCATCAGAAGGCAGCCAAGGGCCACCCGCGGCACGGCGCGGTGCGGGGGCCGCTTCATCGCGCGAAGTCCACATAGAGATACCCCTCGCGGGCATCGGTCACGAAGCGGGCCGGCGTGAGCAGCGAGATGACCACATCGGTCGTGCCGTCGGGGCCACGCTTGGTGTTGATCGCCGCCACCTCGCGCCCGAAGGCCGAGGTGTCGATGGTGCGACTGAGGTTGCGGTGCGAGATGCCAAGGACCTTCAGTCGAACCGTCACGGAGAGGCCGTCCGGCGCCGTGATGACCTCGAACGGCGCATCATGGTCGGTGCGAACGAAGACGCGCGTTACAAGGTTCAGCGGCTGAAACCCGATCCAGTTGAGCGCATTCGTCTTGCCCGTCCCGGTGGCGCCTGGGCTGCGGCCGGGGATGACACCCTGGTAAATCAGGGTTGCAGCGATGGGCTGCATCTCACTGTCGCCCGCTCCGCCTGACGGCCCGCCGTAGCCTTCACCGCTCACGGTGACGCGGTCGTTGAGGAAGGGCTGCGGTGCACCCTCTGCGGCGCCCGGAGCAGGCGCGCCAGCAGCGGCTGTTGGAGCGGGGACGGCTGCAGCTGCCGCAGGTGCTGGCGGCGCGGCCGTCAGAATGGACTGGCTCTGGCCCGGGCTCGAGAACCGGCTCTGTACCTGCACGCCCTCCGCGGGAGCACCCCAGACAGACTGCGCGGCGGCCAAAGCGGGAGCTGCGATCGCAACCAGAAGAATCAGAAACGGGGCAGGGCGGACTTGCATCGCGACGCACTCCAACGAGGGGCGGAACGCAAGCGCTTTAGGCCAGCGGCAGAGGGCGAGCAAGTATTGCTGCGTGCTGCACGCAAGCGGGTGGCGACGGGGCTTGTTCGTTGACGAAAGGGCGCTGCCGTTGCTAGTCAGCGCCACCGCAATATCGTTGAGCGTGACGCGTCTGCTTGATGCGTCCTCGTTCCCGATTGTCTTGGAGAACCCATGCAACGCCGCTCCTTCGGTCCCATCGCTCTCTCGCTCGCGCTGCTCGCCGCGGCGCCCTCGCTTCTCTCCTTCGCTCCCGCGGCAGAGGCCGCTGTACCGAAGCTTTCGCCCGCCGCAGCCCGAGAGGCCGAACTCACCCCCGCCGTCCAGACGGGCCTGGCCAGCACCGACGTCAGCGCCCAGTCGTGGGCCATTCGTGCCGGCGCCCGCCTCAAGGACAAGACCGTCCAGACCGCCGTGATTGACGGCCTCAAGAACACCAACGGCCCGGTTCGTCTCGCGGCTGCGCTCGCCGTCCTCGACAGCAAGAACGGCGGCAAGGCGCGCGACGCCCAGGCGATCTTCGTGAACGAGATCGCGACGGGCGACGCTGCCACCCGCATGCTCATCATGGACCGTCTGCTGCTCCGGCTGAACGAGAACGACCGCGCGAGCGTTCTCGACCGGGCGCTGAAGGCCGCGACGGACGCCAACATCAAGGGCCAGATCATCAACCATCTCGCCCGTCGCACAGAGCCCAAACTCTTCGGGCTCCTCGACCGCTTTGTCGGCATGAACGACGCCGCCGAGCGCGCTCTTTACATCAATGAGATCCGCCGACTCGCCCGCCCCAACGCCCTCCGTTTCGTGCAGGCCCTCGTCAAGTCCAAGGACGCCGCCAAGCAGAAAGAGGGCGCCGAACTCGCCATCGCGCTCAATACCGCCGAGAGCCGCGCAGCGCTTGAACCCCTGCTAAAGAGCAGCGATGCGGCGCTCGCGCAGCGCATTGGCTTCCACCTTGCCCAGTACGGCAGCCCGGCCGCAGGCATCCTCGTCCGCGACCTCGCCCTCAACGAAAGCGCCGACCTCTCGCTCCGCCTGCAGTCCATGGCGCTCATCCGCGACAACGTCCGCGGCGCCATCGACTTCGACAAGTTCAAGGCGCTGCTCGATGACCCGACCCGCTCGCCCGAGTTCGTGAAGGCCGTCTACGAGGTGCTCGGCGCCGCCCGCAACGGTGCATCCGTGGCGCTTCTCGACAAACTTTACGCCGGCAACTTCGCTGCCGAGATTGAGCTCGCGCTCTACGGCTACGCCTACTCCGGTCGTCAGGAGCTCGTCGCATCGCTGCAAAAAGAGGTCGAGGGCTTCGGTTCGACTGCCATGCGCATCGCCGCCGTCCAGGGCCTCGGCCACATTGGCGGTGAGGCGGCCACCAAGGCGCTCCTCTTCCAGCTCCGCAAAGAGCGGGTCATGGAGGTCAAACTCGCCATCGTCCGCGCACTCGGCGACACCCAGTTGGCCATCGCGGCCGAACCCATCACCTACCTCTTCGCCGAACAGAATG
>CAIWGR010000680.1 GCA_903912275.1 uncultured delta proteobacterium | reverse complement strand
GGCGTGGCGCTGCTGACCCAACGCGGAGCAACGGCTTGAACCCGCCCATCCCACTGCGCGAGCATGAGCCGATGCACCGTCACTCCTCGTGGCGGGCTGCCTTCCTCCGCTCAAGCTGAACTACCGCGGCGGCGGCGAGCTTCTGGAGGCGGGCGGGATCGGACTCGGGATGCCGATCGCTGCGGCCTCCTTTCTCTTTCCGCTCCCGCTGCGGGGGGCGCTGCTCTGGCTGCTCGGCGGCCTCTTCTTCACGGCCCTTTCGAGCGCGATTGCGAGCGGCCTTTCGGACGAAGAGAGCGACCGCGAAGGCGGCAAGCGGACGTTGACGACGGCGCTGGGGAACCCGGCTGCGCGGATGCTGTCGTTGGCATCGCTCGCCGTCGGCGGCCTGGTCTGGTTCGTGGCCCATCTCGACGCGACGCTGCCGCGCGAGACGGCTCTTCCGCTGCTCATCCTCATCGGCTTCGGCCTGCAGGCGCAGGGCCGGAGCAGTGCTGCCGTCACGGGCGCCTTCGCCGCACAGGCCGCCTTCAAGCAGTCGCTTCATCGGGCCATCTGGGGCAGCACGCTGGCCTGGGCGCTGCTGCTCTTGCGGCACGGGCTCCCGCAGTGAGCGGCCTCGAACGGCTCCAACGGCTGGAGCGTGGCGCCCCCGCACGCCTCTCGCTCGCACCGGGCCGCGAACGGGCAACGCCGCTCGATGCGCTGGCCGCGCAGGCCTTCACGGGTGGCGACGCCGAGCTTCGGGCCGGGCTCTTGGCCGACCTCGCGGAGCGGTTCGCCGACGACTACCCCGACAACCTCTTCGGCGACTTCGATGCGCTCGCGGGCAGGCTCGCCGCGGGGAGCACGGCGGATGCGGTTGCGCTGGCCGAGACGGTTAGCCACCTGTCGCATCACTACGGGCGCCACACCGAGCTCCGCTTCCGCTACCTGCACGACTTCCTCTACGGCCTCGACTGGTGCCGATGGGCCGAGAAGGAGGCGGTGAGCCGCGCCTGCGTCGCGCCGCTCTCCGATGCCTTCCTCGGCTACCTCTGCCGCCGCGGCGACGAACTGACGGTGCTCATCGCGGCGGACGATGCGAAGTATGGAAGGCTGGCGCCGGGCCAGTACCGCAACCCCTTTGGCTTCGACCGGTCGCCCGCCAGCGAACTTCTGCTTCTCCGCAACCTGCGCGACGCGGGGCAGCTTCCGTTCGATGCTTGGAGGTTGCACGGAGGCTTTCGCGTAACACCCTTCGTTGCGGCGCGGCTGGCGCTCGCGCAGTCGATGGGTCTCGCCGCCGATACGGGGCACCTGTGAGCCTGCTCGAACTCACAGAGATCTCCTTCGCAGTCGGTGGGCAGAGCATCCTCGCGCCGATGACGGTTGCCTTCCATGCCGGCCGCTGCACGGCGCTGCTCGGGCCGAACGGCTCCGGCAAGACGACCCTCTTCCGCATCGCCGCGGGGCTCCTTCAGGCAACCAGTGGCTCCCGCCAAGGACTTCCGCCGCGGGCGCTCGGCTACTGCCCGCAGGCCGACCCGCTCTGG
>CAIWGR010000679.1 GCA_903912275.1 uncultured delta proteobacterium | reverse complement strand
TTGAGCGCAGCGCCGTCGCGGGCCATGAAGTTGCGGTAGGCGGCACGAGCCACCGGCAGCGCGAGGAGCGCACCGAGCGGGGCGGGCGAACGCAAGAGCGCGGCGAGCCCCAGGATGCCAGCGAAGCCTGCAACGAGGAGCGCCAGATACCAGCGACGGGTGGCCTGCTCGCCCCAGCGGACAGCCAGCGTGTTCTTGCCCACCTTCGCGTCGGTGTGGCGGTCACGGAGGTTGTTCACCACGATGATCGCTGTGGTGAATACGCCCGCGATGTGGCCCGCAACGAAGGCCGCCGGACCGATGGCTCCGGTGTGGAGGAAGAAGGTCCCGCAGACGGCAACGAGGCCGAAGAAGAGATAGACGAAGAGGTCTCCGAGTCCGTTGTAGCCGAGCGGATAGGGGCCGCCCGTGTAGGCGATGCCGCTGGCGATCGAGAGGGCGCCGAGCAGCAGGAGCGGCCAGCCGCCGATGGAGACCGCGTAGAGTCCGGGGATGACGGAGAGCGCGAAGACGAGGAGCATCGCGTTGCGAACCGTGGCTGGCGGGATGAGCCCCGACTGGGTCACCCGGACGGGGCCCACGCGCTCCTCGGTGTCGGCCCCTTTGACGAAGTCGAAGTAGTCGTTGGCGAGGTTGGTGCCGACCTGCAGCAGCAGCGAGATGGCGAGCGTGGCCGCCAGCACATCGCCGCGGAAGTGGCCGGTGTAGGCCGTCAGCGCAGAGGCGAGGACGACCGGGGCGACGGCGGCGGGGAGGGTGCGCGGTCGGGTTGCGAGGAGCCAGTGCTGCAGCGACAAAGGGCCTCGCTAAGGAAGGCGGGGGAACTTGGCGAAGTCGGGCTTGCGGCGTTCGAGGAAGGCGTTCTTCCCCTCCTTGCCCTCTTCGGTCATGTAGTAGAGCAGCGTGGCGTTGCCCGCGAGCTCCTGGATGCCGGCCTGGCCGTCGAGCTCCGCGTTGAAGCTGCTCTTGAGGCAGCGGAGCGCGATGGGGCTGAGCGCCAACATCTCGCGGCACCACTTCACCGTCTCGTTCTCGAGCTCGGCGAGCGACACGACGGTGTTGACGAGCCCCATCTCGAGCGCCTCGCGGGCCGAGTACTGCCGGCAAAGATACCAGATTTCGCGCGCCTTCTTCTGGCCCACCACGCGGGCGAGGAAGGAGGCGCCAAAGCCGCCGTCGAAGGAGCCCACGCGGGGGCCCGTCTGGCCGAAGATGGCATTCTCGGAGGCGATGGAGAGGTCGCAGATCACATGGAGTACGTGGCCGCCGCCGATGGCAAAGCCGTTGACCATCGCGACGACCGGCTTGGGCATGGAACGGATGAAGCGCTGCAGCGGAAGCACATTCAATCGGGGTACTCCGTCCTCGCCAACGTAACCGGCATGGCCGCGCACCCGCTGGTCGCCGCCGGAGCAGAAGGCCATGTCGCCGGCGCCGGTGAGGATGACCACGCCCACCTCGGGGTCTTCGTTGGCCTTGGCGAAGGCGTCGGTGAGCTCAAAGACCGTCTTGGGGCGGAAGGCGTTGCGGACTTCGGGCCGGTTGATGGTGATCTTGGCGATGCCCTCCGCCTTGTGGAAGAGGATGTCGGTGTAGCTGCCGATGGAGACCCAGTTGATGCTCATGCGTGCTGACTCGTGCGATGGGTGGTTGGGAGGTGTCGGGCGAGGAAGTCGGAGAGGACCGCCGCGGTGGCCGTAGGCTGCTCGAGGTGGGGCGCGTGGCCAGCGCCCGGGATGATGTGAAGCTCGGCGTTCGGCAGCAGCCGGAGGAGTTCGCGGTTCTGCGCCAGATACTTCGCGTCGTGCTCGCCGACCACCAGGCAGACGGGGCAGCGGAGCTCCGCGAGCCGCGACCAATCAGAGGGCATCGCAGCAGGCCCGTAGGACTCCAACGATGAGGCCCAGACCTCGGCCAGAGCGGGCTCCGTGCGGGCAAGCCGGCGAGCCTGCCACCAGCGTGGCGCAGCCTGCTGCGAAGCGATGATGGGGAGCTGCTGCCACTCCGCCGCGAAGGGCGCGGTGCCCAGCGCACGGATGCGCGCGGCGAGCACGGCGTCGGCGTTGGCGCGGGCAAGGCGCGGCTCCATCGCGACCGTGAAGGCATCGTCGAGCGCGGGAGCCGCGCCGATGAGGAGAAGCGCTGCCGGCGGCTGTGCGAAGGCCGCGTGCAGGGCGAGGCGGCCGCCCATGGAGTAGCCCAGCAGGACCGGTGCGCCCTGCCCTTCGGTGAGCGCCGCGCCGGCGTGGGCGACGAGCTGTTCGAGCGGCCGCACGGTGTTGCCCTCGCGCATCGGAACAGGCTCCACAGCGGCCGCCGCGAGCGGGCCCGTGGCAGCGGCAAAGAGCGGCCCGAAGTCCTCTGCATCGCCGGCAAATCCGTGGAGCGTGACGATGCTGTGCGCGGCCGAGTGGGCAGCCGGTCGACGGCCGGAGATGGGTCGTGCCGCACGGGCTGCGAGCGCATCGGTGAGACGGGGCCAGAGGCCCGCGTAGGCGGCCCGATTGGCCTCTGCCGACACCACCACCTCGATGAGCGCGGAGGGGCTCCCGACCTGCTGATCTGCCATCGCGGCGGCGAGTTCAGCCGCAGTCGTGACGCGCCGGTAGGCGAGCTTCGATTGGGCAGCGAGATGGGCAAAGTCGAGGCCGTGCGGCGTGGCAAAGTGGTCCCGGTAGGCCTGCCCGAAACGGCTCGAAGGCAGAAAGCCGAAGATGCCGCCGCCATCGTTGTTGATGACAACGACCGTGAGCCGCGCGCTGCTGTTGGCGAGCGCGATCAGCCCGCCTGCATCGTGCAGCGTTGCCACGTCGCCGAGCAGCGCGACGACGCGACGCTCCGGCAGCGCGAGGGCGAGGCCGTGCGCTGTGGAAACGGTGCCGTCGATGCCGTTGAGGCCCCTGTTGCAGGTGATGCGAAGCCCGGCCGGCGTCTGCGGCGCGCAGAGGTCGAGGTCGCGGATGGGCATGCTGCTCGCAACATGGAGCAGGTGGTCGCCGCCGAGCGCGCCGAGCAGCGTGCGAAGCGCCTCAGGCTCTGCAGGCAGAGCGCCCTCGGACTCCGATGCATCGAGCGCAGCCGCGAGCGCCGCGCTGTCGCCGCGTAGGCGGGCGCGCAGCTCATCGCGGTAGGCGCGAAGCGGGGCCGCGAGCGGCGGGCGCAGGAGGAGCGCGTCGCGCAGCTCGGAGGGGGTCGCCGCGAGCGGAATGACGCCCGTCGCGAAGGGGTGGTGCCAGCGGTGGTGGCCAAGCGTGAGGTGGGTGGTGCGGCTGGTGCCGATCCAGCTGCGGAGCGCCTTGGAGGTGGGCTCTTCGCCAAGCCGGAGCACGAGGTCGGGGCGGAACTCGTCCCACCAGTCGGAGCGCAGCGCGGCCTCGTAGCAACCGATGACGCCGGGGTAGGCGCGGAGGCCCGAGGCGCCCTCCGCAAAGACCGGCGCAGCGAGCCGCTCGCTGAGTTCAAGCAACGCCTCCGCCTCACCGGGCGCGAGCTCGCCTGGGCCCGCGACGATGGCCACGGAACGGGCCTGTTGCAGCAGCTCGCAGGCGGCGGCGAGCGACGCAGGCGCGAGGGTCGCACGTACCGCAAAGAGCGGCAGCGCGGGCGGGAGTTCGAGGGGCAGCGATGCCTCGAGCGCGGCAAGGCCACCGTCGGGGTAGAGGGGCTCGCGGAAGGGCAGGTTGAGGTGCACCGGACCGGGCCGCGGACCGAGCGCGGCGGTGAGCGCCTGGCGTGCGAGCAGGATGGCCTCTGTGACCAGGTCCGGGCCACCATCGGCAGGCGTGAGCGCCTCACCGGACCAGCGGACAAAGGGTGCGAAAATACCGGTCTGCGGCATGGTCTGCGAGGCGCCGCGGTCGCGGAGTTCGGGCGGCCGATCGGCGCTCAGGAGCAGGAGCGGAAGGCCGCTCGCATCGGACTCGGTGACGGCAGGCAGCCAGTTGGCGACGGCGCTGCCCGAGGTGCAGACGAGCGCGACCGGTTCGCCCATTGCCTTGGCGGCGCCGAGCGCTGCGAAGGCCGCAACCCGCTCGTCGTGGAAGGTATGGACCTGAAGCCCTAGGCCGGCTGTTCCGAGCGCGAGCGGTGCGGACCGGGAACCCGGCGAGAGGAAGAGGTGAACGACACCGAGCCGACGGAGCTCGCCGAGCAGCGCGGCTGCAAATCGGATGGAGGGTGGAAGCAGCTCCATCAGTGAGCCTCCGAGAGGCCGAGCGCACCGCGCATCGCTGCCAGCTTGGACTCGGTCTCGGCGAGCTCCGCGGTCACCTCGGAGGCTGCCACCACACCCACGCCAGCGAAGAGGCGTGCAGTTCCGTCGCGCAGCAGCGCACAGCGGAGCGCGACGACGAGTTCGAGGTCGCCCGAGCCGGCGAGCCAGCCGACGGCGCCCGCATACCAGCCTCGTGCGCCTCCCTCGTCTGTGGCGAGGCGGGCGGCGGCGGCGGCGCGTGGAGCACCACAGACAGCCGGTGTGGGATGGAGGGCGGAGGCAACCGAGAGCGGCGTCACGCCGGGCTGCAGCAGGCCGCTGATCGGGGTGCGGAGATGGAAGATGTTGGGCAGCACCCAGACCGCGGGTGCGACGCCCATCGTGATGTGGGTGGCGAGCGGACCGAGGCGCACGAAGATGTCGTCGCGCACGATGCAGTGCTCGCGCAGGTCCTTCTCGCTCCGCCGGAGCGCGGCCATCTGCAGGGCATCTGCGGCCTCGTCTCTGCCGCGCGGGGCAGAGCCTGCGAGCGCGACGGTGCGGAGGCCGTCGCCATCGGTGGCGAGGAGCAGCTCCGGGGTGGCGCCCACGAAGCAGGCGCCGGCCGTTAGCAGCGCGTAGGTGGTGCAGGCCTCGAAGCGTGCGTCGAGCGCGGTCACCACCGTCGCCGGGGTAACGCCCGCAACGAGCGGCGCATCGGTCCAGCTCGCGACCACCAGCTTCTCGAGTTCGCCGCGCCTACAGCTCTCGACCGCAGCACTCAGCCGCGCTGCATAGGGTGCGGGCGGTGCGTCGAGTACTGCGGCCGCCGCAGACTGCGAAGCGTTGGGATGACCGTCGAGGCGGAGCTCCTGCTCCCAGGCGAGGCCCTCTGTGATGCCCCGAATGCGACCAAAGAGGAGCCAGCGCCCCGCGCCAAAGGCGCTCCACTCCGACGCGACCTCGGGTGCAAAGGCGAGGCCGCCGAGGAGCCGAAGTCCGCGCGCCTGGCTACCCTCGGTTGCCTCAACGAAGTGGGCGCGGGCCTCGTCGAGCGCCGCCTGACTCCGAGCGAAGCGGTCGCCTGCCCCAACCTCCCAGCTGTGCAGCAGGCGGTCGGCGACCAGCATCTCGCCCTCAGGTGAACGCCAATAGAAGGCGGTCTCCTCGGGGCCGACGGAGGCGAGCGCATCGCGGAGCGCGGAGGCCGTGTGGTGCGCCGCGCGCGTCGTGCAGTGAATCTTCACGCCGAAGACCCGAGGGGGCTGAGAGAGCGGGCCCGCGAGGGCCGGCGGGAGGGGAGCGGAGCCTAGCCGCTCGCGGGGCGCGTAGGAAGTAGGAGCGTCGGGGGCAAGCGGTCGCATGGTCCGGATGCAGGCTGGCCAGTTCGCGGAGGCCATCAGGTTGCATCTTGGCACTTCGGTGCTACCTCTAAGAGCAGAGAGCCGCCGCGTCGGCCGCTCCCGCTGCTCGGAGAAGTGCCATGTGGAAGGCACCCGCAATTCCGGACCATCTCATCATCGAAGAGCAGCTGCGCAGGCAGCGCGAGCAGGCCGACCGTTGGCAGCCCGTCCCGCTCCAGGTGCCGCTGCAGAACGAGCGGCTCTACGACCTCGACCGCGACGCCGAGCCCAAGCCGGACCAGGCGCCCCAGACAGGCGGCACGGTCATCGTCATCGACATCAGCGACCTGTAGGCGGCTCCCAGCGCTGCTCCCGCACGCCGGAGGGTGCACGCCAGACGGTCGCCGCGGGAGCCAAATCTGCGAGGCGGCGAGGCTCGGCCTGCACGGGGCGCTCCTCCCGATCAGGCTGCAACGCAGCGTCCTCCGCAGGCGCCGCAGCAGGCTCATCCTGTTGCACCACCTCCGGCTTCGGCAGCGGTGGGGGCTCGGGACGCTTGAGCAGGATCTGGTCGTAGCCAAAACGGTGCAGGTCGGCGGCACCGGGTTCGGGGATGAACCAGCCCACCTGTGGCGGCGCAAAGAGCGGCTCCGCGCTGCTCGCATCCGCAGCGACAAGCCGGGTCTGCGCCCAGACGAGGTGGCCGCGAAGGTGGCCGCTAAGCCCGAAGAGCAGGAGGTCGAACCAGAGCGCGAGGGCGCTCCCTGCGAGTGCAACCACCGCCACCACCGACCAGGCGCCCGCCACCCGCAACGGCTCTGCCGTGATCCAGAGTTGCACGGCAAAAAAGAGCAGGACCGCACCGGCCTGCGCCAGCAGCGGACGCCCTACGAGCAGCCAGAGCAGGAGCTTGCCGTAGATGCGGCCCTCCCGCCACGGCGAGGAGAACATCTGCGCGACCGCGGCCGGGAAGAAGGTCTGACGCCAGGCGATGAGCGACCTCCCTTGCGCGACCAGAAACTGCGACAGCGCCTGGATCAGCAGCACGACCGTGACCGCGGCGGCGCTCAGCTGGCGCACCTTCGGGTCGTCGCCGGCAGCCTCCATCCGATGAAGCGAAAGGGCGAAGAGCGGCGCGAATGCGGTGAGGGTCCCTGCGAAGATCGCGAGCTGCACCAGGCCCAGGCCCGTGTGCGTTGCCCAGCGGGCCGTCAGGGGCGCCGTGGGCGCCTGCGCGCTGCCGCAGAGACGGCTCCGGAGGAGTTCGGTGTGGAGCGCCTCGAGGAGGCCGCGCAACAGGGTGGCGGCCGCAAGGCTGAGCATCAGGCCGGCGGCAAGCGGCCCCGGCGCCTGCTGCGACTGCTGCTCGAGCGAGGCGAGTGCAGGCCGCAGCAGGCCATAGCTGTCGGCGGCAGCGGCAGCAGCGGCGACGGCACCCGCGAAGATGAGGCTGTCTGGAGAGAGCAGGCCGATGAGCAGCCGTAGCGGCAGCAACGCAAGGCTGCTCGTCATCGCGATCGTGGCGTTCGCGAGGTACCGGAGCAGCGGCAGTGGCAGCGTCTGCGGCTCCTCGAGCGTGCGCGGCGCGGCGCCATCGGGCGTGGTGCGGAAACGGCGGTCGGTAGAGCGGCTCACGATGTGCCGTCGTCTTGCGTCGTGAGATCGATGATGTCGCCCTCGCGATAGAGGCGGCTCGACGACGTCGCGGCAGGACGAGCTGCGCCGGCGAAGCCGGAACCGGAGCCCGAAGGTGGCGGACCGCCGGCGGTGAAACTCCAGAAGCGGACGCCGCCCTGCCCGGCAGAGGCCCGCGCAAAGGTGGCCCCAAGCTTGGCGGCGAGGATGCGGCCAAGGACCGGCGCGATGCGCTTGCGCGTTGGCTGCCACAGCAGCGCAAGCCCGGCGAGGTCGGTCAGGATGCCCGGCGTGATGAGCAGCGCTCCGGCGAGGATGAGGCAGAGCCCCTCCGCCAGCGCGGTCGCGGGCGCCTGCCCTGTGGCCAGCGCGCCCGCCACGCTGGTGAGCGTCTTGAGCCCCTCGCGACGGATCAGAATGGCGCCAACAAAGGCTGTGGCCAAGACCAGGATAAGCGTGCCTACGGTTCCGATAAGCGTGCCAATCCAGAGGAGCAGCGCGAGCTCCACAAAGGAGACAACCGTGATGAAGAGGAAGATGCGGGCCAGCATGCAGTCTGCGGTGCGGGGGCGACCCGCGGAGCATAGTCATGTTTGGGCGCCAGCGTCACCTGCAACAGGCCTCAAACGATTCCGCCCGCGCGACGCTCCCAAAGAGGCCGGCGGGCGGTCATCGCGGAGCGGCCCGGTTAGGGGACGGTGCGGGCGAGGCGGAAGCCGACGCGGACACTCCGTGTCGCCGGCGCCGTGGTCGCGCGGCTTGCGGCGCGGGCGAAGATGGGGGTGCTGCCATAGGTACCGCCGCGGATGACCCGGTTGGTGCCTGTGGTTGCGCCAATCGGGTCGGTGACGGTGCC
>CAIWGR010000678.1 GCA_903912275.1 uncultured delta proteobacterium | reverse complement strand
TCCATGGTCCTGTCGCCGGCGGCGTAGGTCACGGTGTAGGAGGCGTCAGTCCGGTTGGAGGTGTAGGGGCCGGGCCCTGTGGGTGGATTCGGAATCGAAACCGTGCCGGTGTCCGCGGCGGTGTCTGCAACGGTGTCAGCAGCGGTGTCCGCGGCGGTGTCTGCGGCGGTGTCTGCAGCGGTGTCGGTTGCATCCGCTGCGACATCATCCACCGTGCTGTCGGCTGCGGCATCGGCATCACCGTCGAGCTGGATGTCGATCTCGATCCGTGCGTCCTCTTCGCCCGTGTCTGTGGCGCCAGAGCCGCCCGCATCGCTTCCACCGGAGCCGTTCGAGCTATCGTCACCCGTCGCCGTGTCCTGGTCGATGAAGACGCCGCTGGACGGCGAGGTTGAGCATGCGGTGAGAACTGCAAGCGAAAGGAGAGCGGGCAGCAGGTTGTTGCGCATGTCGTTCCTCGTTGGTGGGAGTCTCACCACTCTACGCCTCACCGTCGCGACCTTCAATGCGACTTTGCATCGCGTCCGGCTGCTGCCTCTGCGGCAAGCGCGCGTGCGGTGGAGCACACCCGTTGCGCTGCTGCGGTGCCCGCGCCCGCAGCCTTCGAGGTCGGTCGTTGCGCGTCGAGCAAGAGCCAGACCAGCGCGATGGCTACGGCTGCAAGGAGCAGCCGCGGCTTTCGGAGCCGCGCGAGCAGCTCGGGTTCCCGAAGTCCGTCGACCCCTCGCATCTGCTTCTCCTTCACGGCCGCCAAAAATGGGATAGAGGAGGCTACCCACGACGGAGAATCTCATGGCTCGGCCCAGACCGCTCGGCAAGGTCTTTCGCGACCCGGTCCACAACATCATCAACTACCGCGATGAGGCTGTCCTTGGGCCGCTCATCGTCAGTCTTATCGACACGCCGGAGATGCAGCGGCTCCGCTCCGTGCGGCAGCTCGGACTGGCAAACCTGGTCTTTCATGGCGCCGAGCATTCCCGCTTCGCACACTCGATGGGGGTGGCGCATGTGGCCCGCCGCATTTGCGATGCCTTCCGCAACGAGATGGAGCCGCTCGATCGCGTCGCCACTGTTGCAGCAGCGCTCCTGCACGACATCGGCCACGCCCCCTTCAGCCATGTCATGGAGCGTGTCTTCCACTTCCACCACGAAGACCTCTCCGCGCAGCTGCTCCTGCATCCCGAGAGCGAGGCACACCAGATTCTGCGCCAGGTTGACCCGGCGCTGCCGCAGCGGGTTGTCGACCTCATCTGCGGCGCGACGACCGGCCTCGGCCGCGACATCGTCTCGAGCCAGATGGATGCAGACCGGCTCGACTACCTCCTGCGCGACGCCCACATGACTGGCGCAGAGGTAGGCCGCTACGACATCGAACGCATCCTCATCATGCTGCGTTCCGACCGCCGCGGGCTCCTGGTCGATGCGCGCGCCTACGAGGCGGTCGAGGGCTACCTCGTATCGCGCTACCACATGTACCGACTGATCTACTTTCACCGGACCGTCCGCTGCGCGGAGACGATGCTCGAGCGGGCCTTCGCCCGTGCCCGCTTTCTGGCAAGTCGGGGCGACGGCTCCGTGCTCCCCGCCGGCACGCTCGGAGATTGGATCAGCGGCAAAGAGGCGCCTGGCGTCAGCGTCGCGCGCGTCGCCGACTTCGACGCATGGGCCGCGCTCGGCGCCTGGCAGCACCACCCCGACCGCATTCTCTCGCAGCTCGCCTCGGGGCTCCTGCACCGCAAACTCTTCAAGGCGCGGGAGCGGGTCACGCTCACGAGCGCGCCGCGCGAAGGCGACGACGCGGCGCTCGAGCAGCGCATCCTCGAGGAGCTGTCGCCCGATGAGCGCTTTCTCTTCTCCATCGACGTGGCTCACGACCACCCCTACCTGCCCTACATCGGCGGGGCAGGTGACGAGGCCCCGGCCATCCGCGTCGTCGACGGCCACGGCACCGTGCGTCACATTGAGGCAATCAGCCCCATCGCGCGCGCGCTGGGCGAGGCCAGCTATCGGCTTCGGCGCTGGATCTTCCACCCAGACCTAGAGCCCAAACTTCGCCACATCGCCGGTGATGCATGGGACCTCGCCTAGCGGAATCCGCTCAGTAGGTCGGCCGCAGTCCGACCGCGGTGCCTGTCGCGCTGCGTACGATGGCGAGGCCAGCGGCTCCTCCACGGAGGTGAACAGCCGGGCCGTAAAGGCGAGCGGCAGGGTCTCCGCCGAGCCCGCCAAGTCCCGTGACGCAGAAGGCGCCGTCCGCTTCGCGGCGGAAGATCTGGCCTGTCGTGCTAGCAAGAAGCAGCGCTCCGTCGCTGTCGAGGGCGAGATCGGCGGCGTCTGGAACTGCGTCGAGGCAGCCTGCGTGCGGTTGCGGGAGCGCTTGAACAGCGCTGAGTGTACCGTCGGGACCTGTGACCCAGAGGCTCCCGTCGCCGTCGATGACCCAGAGCCGGAGCGAAGCATCGTAGGCGGCCGCGCGCGGCGAGAGCGCCGCCTGCGCCACGCTCACGCCCGCGGGCGCCGCGCTGCCGAGCCCGCCTACCAGCGTCACCACGGGGAAGTGGTCAGGCGGCGCAATCAGCGTCGGGAGTCCGCCCGGCGAGAGCGCCGCGAACCAGAGCCCACCGGAAGACGAGGTGAGCATGGCCCCGAAGGATTCCTCCTCGCCGACAACCCGCGTGTCGAACGACAGCGCGCCTGCTGACAGAGAACCGAGGTCGAACCCCGTTCGGGTCGGGCCGGACGCAGTCGGTGACACCAGCGCCGTGTCGCCGAGGTCGAGGAGAGATGCGCCGTCTGCCCCTCGCGCGAGAAGCAGCGCGCCGCCGATGGCGCAGCCTTCGCTCGGGCAGAGGGCGGTCCAGACGGTGGGGAGTCCGTGAGCAACCGCCACGGTCGAGCCGTCGGTAACCGTGATGCCAGCCTCGCCGACCAACGCGTCTTCGACCCGCCCTCCGAACCGTGTGACGGTGGGTGCGGTAGCAGCGAGCAGCGCGCCCGTCGTGCCGTCGCGGAGCTCATCCTGTCCCGAGAGCAGGACGGTGGTGCTGTCGGCACGGAGATGGCGCCGTCCGGTGACCCCGCCGGCCACCAGCGTCAGCGTGCTGTCGGCGGTCACGCAGCCCGCGCTCGTCGACACCGCGAGGAGCTGGCCTGTGAGGTCGAGCAGGTAGAGCCTGTCGCTGGTCATGGCAGCCTCGACGATGCCGCCGCCGAGAGCCGTGGCGACTGTCCCGGAGCTGCTCGCGGCCTCACCGCTGAGCGCGAGATCGAGCCGCCGCTGACCAACGGCGTCGACCGCGACGATGCGCTCCGTGTCGCCGAAGACAGCGCATCCGCTGTTCGCCGCCAAGAAGCCGGAGCCCCGGAGCGGACGGTCGAGTGTAACCAGCGTTGCCAGGCTCTGCGCATCGAGCGTGACGCCCAAGAGAAAGGACTCATCGCGCGGCGCGACGCCGAGCAGCCGGCCCTCTTCGGGCAGCAGCGCGAGCAGGCCGTTGTCCGAGGCAACAAGATGCGATGCACCTGTCAGCCGGCTCTGCGAGAGGAGGGCCGTTGCCTGCGGCGCAACACCGGTCCAAGGCGAGGTGAGGCGGGCGCGTGAGCCAGTCGTATCGAGCGCGATGAGGTCGCCCTGCACGGTAAGCAGCGTCAGGCCGTCTGCGCCTCCTGCTGCATCGCGGATCGCCCGCCTGTCGCCCGGGATGGGCTCGCCGAGCCGCGTCCAGTCGCCGGTCAGCGCAAGTCCGAGAGCGGTCTGGGGCACCTCCGACGAGAGCCATACGCCATCCGGAGCCAGGGCAGCGCGCAACCCAGAGCTCGGCACCACCACGCCGGTTCCGACGGGCGCCTCCGATGCGATCCGTTGTTCGCCGGGGGCCACACCGCTGCTCTCGAGCTGCTCGCCCGCAGACAGCCGCTCCGCCTCCACCGAGAAGCGCCAGAGGGGCAACTGCTGGCTACCGGTCCCACCGGTGAGTAGCGCTGAGGCCCGCCCGGTTGTGGTCAGTGCCAAGACGGCCTCGTTGCCTTCCGACCAGACGACCCGTGCGCTGCCTCCCTCGAGTTCAAGGCGGAGCGCAGGGTTGGCGAAGCCGTGGCCGCGCACCAAGAGGTGCTGCTCGATGCCGGCCGTCAGGAGTTCGCGGTTGGCCCAGGCCAGTGTGGGTACGGTCGCCAAGGCCGACGCCGCCGTCGCTGAAGTTGCATAGTTTCGCAGGACCCGGCCGCCCGCCTGCAAGGCGACCACGCCTTCGGCGCCCGCCGGGACCTCAAAGCTGGCGCTGCCTCCCGTCACGATCGCGGTCGCCTCCGCTGCCGGGCCCGACACCGACCATTGCGCCGTCACGGCTGCACCCTCGTCCAGTCCCGCGATCGTGGCCACGAGCGTTGCGCCGGCCGCAGCCTCCGACGGAGCGAACTGCGTCACAGCGGCGGTTCCCGCGCCGACGATCGCGATCGGGAGACTCTGAATTCCGTCGAAGGAGAGTGTGGCCGCGCCGCCCGGTAGGGTTCCATCCGGCCGCTCCGCAACGAGCGAGAGCACATCGCCGGCGTAGCTGGCACCCACCGGCGCGGTGGCGAGCCCCAGGCCATGCGGGTCGGGGAGCAGAATGCGTGGAGGCGCGGCCGCTCGGACCGGCGTGAAGAGCTGGAACTGATAGGCGCCGCTCCTGATGCTGCCCGTCGCGGCAGGCACCACGAGCAACGGCTCCGGCAGCTGACCGACGGTCGAACCGGAGACGGTCACCACGACAGGCTGAACCCCGACAGGAAGTTGCGTGAAGGTGGCACGGAGCTGCGTACCGCCGCTGAGCCTTTCGACGCGCGCCGCGGCGAAGTCGCCCCAGCTCACCTGCGCGCCCTCCGGCATGCTCGCCGCGAAGAGGTCGAGGGTGCCGCCGGCGGTTGTCAGATAGCCGACCTGCGCGGTGAGGCCACGCAGCTGCTCGACGACCGAGATGGTCCAGTCGAGGCGTGCCGCGAGGCCGATGGTGTCGGTCGCAACGAGGGTGACATCGAAGGCGCCGCTGGAATCCGGCTGCCCTGTGAGCCGATTGTCTGCACCGAGTCCGAGCCAAGAAGGAGCGGTCAGAAGGGTGAGACGGACCGTATCTCCGTCCGCGTCGGAGACCTCGGGGGCAAAGAGGTAGTCTACGCCCCGGTTGGCGCGCGTCGCAGGCGAGCTGCCGAACACGGGCGCATGGCCGATGCCGAGGTCGAAGGCCTGCTCCACCGATGGCTCTCCGTCTCGGCGGAGCGCGAGCGTGAACGACGCAGTCACGGTGCCGTCATCGGGCACCTCCCAGGCGAGCGTGCTCCCCTCAAGCGTCGCGCCTGAAGGCCCATCGACGAGGCTGAGGGTGACACCCGCAGCAGGAGCATAGCGCACCTCATAGCTCCAGCTCCGTCCCGCTTCCGCCGCGGCCGGCGGCACGCTCAGGAAGACAGGCGTGTCGACAAAGGTGCCGCTTCCGTCGCCGCTCCCTGTCGTGTCGTCGCCGCTGCCGCTCCCGTCCGAACCTGTATCCTCTTCCACGAATCCGGAACTGCCTTCGCCGCTTCCGTCTCCACCTCCGCCGCCCGTGTCGCTGCAGGCCGCGAGCGATAGACTGAGCAGGGCAATGAGACGACGCTGTCGGTGGAAAAGGGAGCGCATGCTGTCCTCTGCGTTCAGGGCCACAGAAGGGCCATCTGCAAGCAAGACTGCACGCTTTGGGGACCCGCTGCAACAATGAGCACCCCGAGGCGCGAAATTCAGCGCCCTCGGATGCTTGGCTTGGCTGAAAACAGCACAACCGACGCGCCGCCCCTGCGCAAGTTGACAAGGCATGAACTCTTTGCCTAGTGCCGCGCAAAAGAGGAGAGGCGGAGCCTTGCGGAGTCTTGTAAAATGGCGATAAGCGCAGATGATCTGGTCAAGCGGGTGGCAGCGGGCGAAGCGATGGAAAACGAGAGTTTCCAGAAGCTCGATCTGACGGGTGCCAACCTCAAAGGCGCCAACCTTCAGAGTTGCGACTTTGCTCGTGCCGACCTCTCGGGTGCCAACCTCTCGGGTGCCATTCTACGGGG
>CAIWGR010000677.1 GCA_903912275.1 uncultured delta proteobacterium | reverse complement strand
CCTCACCTGGGTGCAGCCTGATGGCTCCGACAAGGCCTTCCGGGTTGGTTACGACCTGCGCAGCGTCTTCGACAAGTCGGCCAAGGAGTTCCGCGAACTGCAGCTGACCGACTTCGACGCAGACAAGGTCACCGAACTCTCCTTCGACGGCCCGACCAAGCTCAAGCTGGTGAAGAAGGGCGACGCGTGGGAGGCCACGGAGCCGGCGGGCGCCAAGGTCGACTCGGAGCTGGTCGGTCGCATCGTGCCGAGCATCGCGAAGCTGCGCGGCAGCGAGATTGTGGAGACGGTCACGGCCGAGACCGCGGGCGTTGCGACCACGGGCCGGAGCCTGACGCTCAAGGCCGGCGACAAGTCTGTGACGCTCCGACTCGGCAACCCCGTCGCGCCGGCCTCGGCTGAGCCTTCGGAGGGCGGCAAGAAGTTCTACCTGGTCCGCGACGGCCTGGATGCGGTCTATCTCGTGCCGGATTTTGTGGGCAAGAAGGTGGCGACCGACCTGGGCGATCTGCTGCCGCGCAAGGTGCTGTCGCTTGCTGACGATCAGGTTGCCTCGGTGGAGTTCGTCGATGGCGAGGGCGCCATTACCATCAAGGGCGAGACGACCAAGGGCGAGGGGAGCGGCGCTGCGCCCGTGACCTCCTTCACGGTGGTGAACCCGCCCAAGCTGGCGGCCGACAAGGCTGTGGTGGAGCGCATGGTACGCGCGGTGGCTGCGCTCGACGCGACCCGGTTCGCGACGGGCGCAACGGCAGAGTCGGCTGGCCTCATCGCGCCGCGGCGCACGATCACGCTGACGGCTGCGGAGGGTTCGAAGAAGGTGCTCAAGCTGGGCGGCCCGGTAGCGCCTCCCGCCCCGCCGGAGGGCGAGTCGGCCCGCTTTGCGCAGCTTGATGGCGGCCCCATCTTTGAGATCTCGCAGTACAAGGTGGAGACGCTGATGACGAAGGCGGCCGGTCTGGCGGCGAAGGGCGACACCTCGGAATAGTCGAAGCGCCGGACGGTTCGGAGCGACCCTGCAGCAGCGCTGCGGGGTTGATTCGTTTTTGGGGGTCGTGTTGCCGCAGGGTCCCCCTCTTCGCGGAGGGGGGTGGTGCAAACGGTGGAGCCCACCGGAATGCGATTCGCGCGCAGTGGCGGGGTCGAGTAGCCCTTCGGCCATCGTACCAATTCAAGAGCGGCTCCTCTGCTCCGTCCGGAGGAGTGCTCATGTCTCGAAGGCTGCGCGTCGGTTTCTGTTTTGCTGTTTTGTTGGGCTGCTCGGACGACACCTTGTCGCGCACGGGCGGGGGCGCCGACACCGGCGTGGAGCTTGCTGTGGACACTGGCGCGGACACCGCGGCTGACACAGGCGGGGGCGAGGACACCGCGCTGGACACGACCCCGGATACTGCGCCGGACACGGGCGCTGATACGGCACCCGACACGGCGACCGACACCGCTCTCGATACGGTTGAAGCGGACGGCGGGCCGCTCTGCGGCAACGGCCAGGTCGATCTCGGCGAGCAGTGTGACGACGGCAACTCCGACGATACCGACAACTGCACGGCCGGCTGCAGGCTGACCTTCTGCGGCGACGGTATCGCCAACCGGAGCGAGCCCTGTGATGGCCTCGATCTGCGCGGTGAGACCTGCGTCTCCTTCGACTTCGACGGAGGGGTGCTGCGCTGCTCGGTCGGATGTGAGGTAGATACCTCAGACTGCTCCAACGCGGTCGCCTGCGGCGACGGCGTGGTAGACGCGGGAGAGGCCTGCGACGACGCCAACACCAACAACAATGATGGCTGCACAACGGCCTGCCAGCCGCCACGCTGCGGCGATGGCTTTGTGCAGACGGGCGAGGGTTGCGACGACGGCAACACCCTCAACACCGACATGTGCACCAACGACTGCACAGCGGCGCGCTGCGGCGACGGCTTTGCCCAGCCCGGCGAGGGTTGCGACGACGGCAACAGCCGGAACGACGACGACTGCACCAACGGCTGCACCATCGCCACCTGCGGCGACGGCCTCGTCCAGACGGGCGAAGGTTGCGACGACGGCAACCGGGTGAACACCGACGGCTGCAGCAACCTCTGCACCCCCGCGAGCTGCGGCGATGCCATCGTGCAGACGGACGAGGCCTGTGACGACGGCAACGGGGTGAACACCGACGCCTGCACCAACAACTGCACCGTTGCGGCCTGCGGCGACGGCTACACCCAGCTGACGGAGGCCTGCGACGATGGCAACGGGACCACCGAGCCTTGCGCCTACGGACTCCGCAGCTGCACCGTCTGCAGCTCGGCCTGCCGCCTCGTCGCCGGCAACACCGACTTCTGCGGCGATACGATCACCGACCCGGGCGAGGGTTGCGACGACGGCAACACGGTGACGGAGGGTTGCTCCTACGGGCTGCTCAGCTGCGTCGTCTGCGACGCGAGTTGTGCGCGCGTGCCGGGCAACACCGATTACTGTGGCGATGGAGTCCGCGACGCCGGCGAGCAGTGCGACGACGGAGCGCTCAACTCCGATAGCGCGCGGGATGCCTGCCGCACCGACTGCACGCTGCCCGTCTGCGGCGACCTCGTGCTGGATGGCATCGAGCAGTGTGACGACGGCAACAATG
>CAIWGR010000676.1 GCA_903912275.1 uncultured delta proteobacterium | reverse complement strand
GCCGACACAGCTGCAGACACAGCTGCAGACACAGCGGTCGACACAGCTGCAGACACAGCTGCCGACACAGCTGCCGACACAGCTGCAGACACAGCTGCAGACACAGCTGCAGACACGGCGGCCGACACAACTGCAGACACAGCGGATGCTGTGGATGCCGATGCCGACGATTCGGGCCGCCTGCCCGGAACTGCACCGTATGCGAACTACATTCCGTGTGACAACGATGATGAGTGCCCCAATTTCTCGGGCGACTGCATCACCGAGGTCTCCTTCAACCGGAGTGCCAACGGCAGCCCGAGGGTGGTAACAATCGCGGAACTCGACCCGAGCTGGCCAAAGAGCGGCGTCTGTTCGACGGTCTGTTCGGACCAAGTCAATGCGTGCGATGCCTTGCGGCTGCCGGGGGCGCCCGATGTTCCCTATGCATGTCAGGTGGTCGCGGTCGGTGCGCCACCCTATGCGCTGGACGGCTCTGGCGCGCTGCCCGACCCCGCGACACTCGACCCTGGGCAGCAGACCTTGGGCGTCCCGTTCGCAGCCCTCTGCATGCCCCCGTTCCGGGCAACGACCGGCTTTGGGCCCGACTTTTGCGAGCCATGCAGTGCTGCCAATGCCTGTGAGCCGGGCTCTGTCTGCTGGCTCGACGCCCCCTTTGCGCTGGAGCCCTCGACAACGGGTACCTGCCTTACCGCCTGCGGAGGCGCGGAGGGCGGTTGCCCCTTTGGGTTTGATTGCGCCACCTTGGACTCGGCAACGGGAAGCGTTCTTGGCGGAGCAGGCGAGGGCAGCTTCTGTGTGCCCAAGTCTGGAACATGCGGAACCTGCCGCGATGCCGATGGCGACGGCTTCGGGACCGGCCTCTGCGACGGTAACAACGCCACCCCGCACGACTGTGACGATGCCGTCGCGACTACCTGGTTCGACACGGACAACATGAATCATGCCTTTCCCACCTCGTGCGGAGAGACGCTCGACGCAAACTGCAACGGCGTAGGCGACCTCTCCGACCAGGTCGGCACGGAGGTCTTCGGAGCCACCCACTGCACAACCTGCGGCGACGCCTGCGGCGGCGTAGCGTCTCACGGCGAGCGCGTTTGCGAGGGTGGCGCCGCCGCGCCCCGATGCGGCGTGCGCTGTGAAAGCGACAGCTTTGTGGACTGCGACGGCGACCCCACGAACGGTTGCGAGGTCGAAAACACCGACCCGAGCCGGGTCTTTTACGCCGACTGCGACGGCGACGGGGTGCCTCAAGATGGTGTGCCGCGGTTCGACTGCGCAGGCACAGGTCTTGTGACGGTGCGGGTCGGCCTCGTGGACTGTGCGGGCGTGCCTGAGACCGATATCGCGGTGGGCACGGCCGGACTCGTGTTTGACTGCGACGATGCCGATAGCGCCAACACCCCAGAGGGTATGGAAGTGTGCGATGGCCAAGACAACGATTGCAATGACATTATCGACGATACGGCAACGCTCGTCGGCGCGAGTCTTCGCTGCACGGCCCCGGGTGCACTCGGCACCTGTGCGTCTAACGGCCACTGGAGCTGCGATAGCGGTCGTACCGGCACGGGGCCCGACGGCGAGACCTGCATGGCGGCCCCGCCCGCGACGAAAGAGAGCTGCGACGGACTTGACGACGACTGCGATGGCGCCGTGGATGACGGTCCCACCGAAGGGGAGGGGGCGCTTTGCACCGCACCGGAGGCGAAGGGGCTTTGCGCCACGACGGCAGCCTTCGTCTGCCAGAGCGGAGCGCTCGCGTGCGTCGCAGGCACGCCCGCCGCGACCGACCTGCCGGGCGACGGGACGGGCCCTGAAGCGGACACCAACTGCGATGGTTTCGATGGGGACCTCTCGCGAGCGGTCTTCGTGAAACCCCTGGGCTGCACCACAAACTGTGACGGCACCATGGCCCGACCTGTCGCGAGCCTCGAGGCCGCGTATCAGCTGATTGCCGCGCGGAGACTGAGCGGCCCGCTCCCGCTGCCAAATCAGGTCATTCTAACCGTAGGAACATTCTATGCTCCGTTTGGGCTTCGCTTCCATGGGTCCGCAGATGCAGAAAGCGCGATCGTTGGAGGGTACGAGCGGTCTGTGGATGGTGTCTTTGAGCCGGGTGGCGGCCGTTCCACAATCAGATTCAGCGATAGTCCAACTCCGTCGCTTCCGGCGTTCACGCTTTGCGGGGAAGGGCAGGTCACCTGCAATCCAGGCGTGAATGGCTTCGTCGCTGCCATCGACGTGGTCGATCCGCGGGACGTTCTGCTGCAACAAATCGATGTGGTCGTTGCAAAGCCGCAGGCAGGATTCGGACACATCGCGGGGCTTTCCTGTCGGGTCTCCAGTCCGTTGGAGAGCTGTCTCGGTCTCCATTGGCAGGACATATCGGTCACGGTGGATGAAGGCGCAGACGGGGTTGCGGGCTCGCCGGGAATTGCTGGCGCGAACGGCGTCGGTGGGGTTGTGCGCGGTTCAATCACCACAAACTTTTTCTCTGAAACCGGGACTGTGCAGTTTGCCGCGGCGGCCGGTGCAAGCAGCTCCTGTTCAGCAGCGGGAGGAGACGGAGGATACGCATCATCCTCGGCGGGTTACCACGCAGACGACTGCCGGGCCTCGTGCGGTGCGTTTTGCTGCCTTGGCTACTTTGATGCTGCGTTCACCGACCTGACCGGATACAGGTCGAGTGGTGGGGCCGGCGCCTCTCCTCTGGGCGGGGCCGGGGGCGGTTTCTCCGACACGGTCGTTGTAAACTGCTACGTTTCGATACTGCGTCCGGAACTCGATGGCTCGCCAGGCCGTCCCAGCGATGCGGTCGCACCCGGCGGCAACGGCGGAGCAATCGCCTTCCCTACCGGTGCGGGCCCCGGCTTTTCCGGCGGTGCTGGTGGTAGCGGCGGTGGCGGTGGCGGTGGCGGTGGCTTGGCTGGAGCGGACCGTATGAACGACACGGATGTGACTCTGTACGCCGCGAGCGGCGCAGGGGGTGCCTCCGGGGGTTGCGGTGGCATCGGCGGCAGCGGCGGCTCTGGCGGCGGCGCCATCATCGGCCTCGTTTGGGACGACGTCGCCAACCCGAACCTAACGGGCCTCGAGGTTACGGTCGGTCAGGGCGGCGCGGGCGGTGTTGGCGGCATCGGAGGCGCCGCCGGCAACGGTGGGCCCCAGTCCTTCTTCTTCTCGGATACCGGCCAGGGATCCGGAATCGGCGCGCCGGGTGGCAACGGAAGTTCGGGCGGCGGCGGCGGCGGCGGCGGCGGCGGCTGGGCAATCAGTATCGCGCGCCGCCGTGGCTCTGTGGTTGGAGTAGAGGGGAATCTCGGCGTTGGAAGGGGTGGTGAGGGTGGAGCGGGCGGCCAACCTGGAGCAGTCTCTTCCACCGCTCCAAAGTATCGCTTTTCAAGCGCGGCCTTGTTGCCCTCAGAGGCGCTGGACCTCTCTCCTGCGTCAAGTTGGCAGTCTGCTGTTGGATTGGTGGGAGAGGCCGGAGCGTCGGGTGGTGCGAGTGTCCAGTGCTTCCTCGATACCACCGCTCCCTTGTTGGGCGTTCCCAACTGCTTCTCCACGTGTCGCGCAGGCTCGCATGCAGAAGGAGCCATCTGTGTTGCGGACGTCCCGTAACTCTCGGACGTAACCGGATCGGGCAGCCAAGGTTGGACCTCTGCTGGCGGCTGGGAGGCCTGTGTTCTGGCCAGCTGCAACACTGGCTACCATGCGTCGAACGGAAGCTGCACAACCGAGACGACCCGTGGCTGCGACATCTTCGACAGCGCCGGGAGTGTGCGTGGAACAGGTGTGGAGTCTTGGAGCGAGGCGACCGGTTGGGATGGCTGTTTGCTGACCTCTTGTCTTGCAGGCTATCACCCGGCGTCGGGGCTCTGCGCGTCAGACACGCTGCGCTGCACGGTAGCCGGCGATGGGGTTACCACGAACGACGGCGAGGGGCTCCGCTACTGGAGCGGCACCGATTATGGAGCTTGCACCCTGACTGGCTGTGGGCCCTCCGACACCGCCTATAGCGGAGCCTGCTATCCCTCCCAACGTGACTGCTCCAACAGCGACGGAATGGGGTTCAGTACCTTCGTCGACGGCAGCTACCTAGGGTGCACATTGACCTACTGCTACAACCCTTACCTTCAGCCGTCCGGCAGCGCCTGTCTGCTCCCAAGCGGCAGCTACTGTAACGACAACGGTGAGTGTGCCAGTGGCTTCTGCGCGTTTACCCTCTTCGGGCCCGGCTGCCTCTAGGCCGACTTTGGTCTAGATGGGCCGGACGGAGCAACGACGGGCGAAGTAGCCCGCTTCGACCCTCCGCCACCCAGCGCGGTCCGGAAGGTGGTCGACGTGGTCAGCGCGGTCTGCAGCCGCCGACAACATCTCGGCCTTCTTTGCCGCCATGCGGTAGGAGGGCGGGTCGCGAGGCAGGGAACGACCGCGCTCGCGTGGTTTTCGAGCGCCTTGTTGTCGGTGACTTCCCGTTGCGACATGTAACCTCACGCAGATGTGATGGTCAGTTATCGGCGTCTGCGGCCCGTTGTTGCGGAGGGGCCTGCAGATTTCTGGATGGGGCGGGGAGCGCGGCGCTGCTGGCGGGTGATGCGACGCTCTGCGGCGTTTCGTTAGAACGCGGAACTGTGCGTCACATGAATCCCAGGGCGTCGCCCTGGGTTGTCAAATTCTGCCCCGTTGGGGCAGGAATTCGTGAAGGACCGCGCCATGCCGCAATCACATTCTAACAGCCACCGAGGCTGAGCTGCCGTGAGCATCGGGTTCCATGTGCCCCGTTGGGGCAGGAATTGCTCAAGGGCTCTGGTTCGCCGAGCAGGACTAGAAGATGGCGCGGATGCTGGTGCTGGTGCCCGGCGCCAGCCGTACCGTCTTCTCGAACTTCTTGCCGTAGAACTTCACCACGACCGTGTGGCTCCCCGCGCTCACGGGGAAGATGGCCTTTGGCGACTGGCCCACGGCCTTGCCGTCGATGGCGACCTGGTAGGGCGCGGTCGTGCCGGGGTAGATGATGCGGATGGTGGCCTGCCCCCGCGGCTCTGCGAGGTGGACGCGCGGCGGTGGCCGCTTGTCGGCCTTGGGAGCAGGCGTTGGTGTGGGCGCGGGTGTCGGCGTCGGCTCGGGCTCGGGCGCGGGCTCCAGCGCGACCGCTGCGCTGCCGCTCGCCTCGCCAGCAGCTACGGCCTGCGCGGGTGCTGGGGCAGCGACAGCAGCGGGCGTTGGTTCGGATGGCGCAACGGCAGGCGCCGCCTCTGCCACGACCGCGGCCTCTGGCGCAGCCGGCGGCGCGGGCGCCTCACTCCGCATGAGCCACCAGCTACCTGCGAGCAGTGCAGCAATCGCTACTCCCACCCAGAGCTTTGACCCAGACTTCGACGCCTCCGCTTCGATGGTCGGCTCCGGCGCGGGCGCAGGGGGCGAGGCGAGCCACCCGTTGCCAGGCAGCGGGCGCGCAGGTGACGAAGGGTCTGGCGTGATGACCGCGTGCGCCGCGTGCGAGACCGCCTTCATGTCCGGGGAGTTGAGCGCCGTGGCCGAAGAGAGGCCAAGCGCAGGCGCTGCAGCGAGCGCGATCGGCGTTCGGGCAACGGGCTGTTCTGGCGCAGACGCCTGCGCTGCGCCTGCCCAAGGCCCCTCGGTCGCCGTCTCGAGGCGGGTCGAACTCACGGCGTCGACGTCGCCGAGCAGCGTGGGTCCGCCGCCGGTCGGCGCTGCGGGGCGCTCCGAGAAGAGGCCGGTGAGGAAGTCTGCGAGGTCGCGCTGCGTGACCAGCTGCTGCTGCTCCTTGAGCCACAGCTCGAGCGCCCGCTCCATCTCTGCCGCGCTCTGGAAGCGGTCCTTCGCCTGCTTCTCCAGCGCCCGGGCGATAATCTCGTCGAGCCCCGCGGGCAGGTCGGAGCGGAAGTTCGACATGGGCTGGTGAGGCTCGTTGAGGATCGCGGAGATGGCCAGCAGCTCGCTGTCGCCGCCAAAGGGGCGCTCGCCCGTCAGCAGCTCGTAGAGCACGATGCCCATGGCGAAGATGTCGCTCCGGCCGTCGAGCACCTTGGCGTGAATCTGCTCCGGCGACAGGTAGGCCAGCTTGCCTTTCACCATGCCCGTCTGGGTCTTGTGAACGCTCGAGGCGGCCTTCGCGACGCCAAAGTCCACCAGCTTCACCACGCCATTGCGCGAGATGAGGAGGTTGTGGGGGCTGATGTCCCGGTGCACCAGGCCCACCCGGTTGCCCTCGCGGTCCACAAAGTTGTGCGCATAGTCGAGCCCCGCACAGGCGTCGGCGACGATGCGGACGGCGATGTGGGCGGGGATGGAGAGGCCGCGCGTCTTGGCCCGCACAATGAGCCGGCTCAGGTCGTACCCGTCGATGAACTCCATCGCGATGAAGTAGCTGTCGCCGTCCTGGCCGAGGTTGAAGATGGAGACGATGTGGGGGTGGCTCAGCGCCGCCGCCAGCCGCGCCTCATCGAGGAACATCTCCACAAAGGTCGCGTCGTTCGCGAACTGCGGGAGGATGCGCTTGATGACCACATCCTTCTGGAAGCCCGCCGGCCCCTGCGTGGTCGCCAGCCAGATCTCGGCCATGCCGCCAACCGCCAGCTGGCGCTGCAACACATACTGACCGATTGTCGCGCCTGCTTTCATGGGGGTCCCTCGAGGTGAAAAACTACTCTGAGACGGTCTGCGGACGGAAGCAAAAGAAGCGGTCGAGGTGGTCTTTGGCGCTGATGCGGAACTCCACATCGGCCTGCTTGCCAGCCCAGGTTGGCGTGGGGATGACCGTCTCGGGGTAGCCGAGCTGGTGGGGTCCGTAGGTTGTCGCAAAGACCCGCTTGCCGTCAATCATCGCCTCGATGGCCACCTCGCTGCCGCGCGGGAGCCGGTGGGCGTAGTAGGTGTTGCCGGCCTTGAAGCGGAGCTTCTTGCCCATCGTCACGCTTGGCCAACGGATGGACCAGGCGGCCTGCCCGGGCAGCCCGTTGGCGGCGATGCATTCGCGGAAGGAGTCGTCCATCTCGCGGAAGGCGGGGCCGACGAAGAGGTAGGGGTCGGTGCGGCCGCACTGCCAGGCGTTGGCATCCCAGCGGTCGCAGCGGACGGCGGCGCCCTTGGGCGGCAGCTTCTGCACGATGGCGTCGCGGATGGCGGTGTAGCCGTCCCAGTGCACCGTCTCCGCCTGCTGGATGGTGCCCACCTCCACCCGGTAGTGGCCGGCGTCGAAGCGGGTCTTGTTGCCGCCGCCCAGCCAGGCGCTGCGGTCGATGGCGGCCTCCTCGTCATGGTCCCACGACGAGAGCAGCCAGAGCCGCTTGAACCGGTGGCGGTCGTAGGGGTCGAGGTCGAGGCCGTAGAGGATGGGCTTGGGGCCCACGCCCACGATGGGGCCGTCGAACCACTGCGGCCGCACGCGGATGGCGTCGCCCGGCGCAAACTCCTTCATCAGCGCTGCGTTGCCCTGGGCGATGACCGCGGGCGTCGGCATGCGCTGCGCATCATACCACTGCGACCAGAAGGAGAGGCCGCAGAGCAGGGCGAGGAGCAGCAGCGCGGCCCATGCGAGCCAGCGCGGCGTGCGGCTGCCGCCTCCTGCCATCAGTGGTGACTGTGGCTGTTGCCCTTGAAGGTGCCGCCCTGCGTAGCAATCGAGGCGGTGCCGCGGCTCAGGAGTTCGCCCTTGTCGAAGAAGGCAGTGTCGCGGTCCAGGAAGGGCTGCACATGCACGCCGGAGTCCATGCGGATGGCGTCGCAGGGGCAGGCCTCCACGCAGAAGCCGCAGACGATGCAGCGGAGCTCGTCGATGACGAAGGTCGCGGGATACTTCTCAATCCCGTTGTCGTCGTGCTCGGCTGCCACAATGTGGATGCAGTTGGCGGGGCAGGCGGTGGAGCAGCACATGCAGGCCACGCAGCGCACCTGGCCGTCGTCGCGGTGCATGAGGCGGTGGAGGCCGCGGTAGCGCTCGGGGTAGCGCCGCTTAACCTCGGGATACTGGATGGTGGTGATGTCTTTGCCGCCGAAGAGGTTTCGGAGCATCTGCCGCGTGGTCACGGAGAGGCCGCGGATGACCTCGGGGATGTAGGCCTGGACGCGGAGGGTGCGCTCGGGGCGCTCGGTGATGCGGACGGTCACAGACATGGGGGCTCTCAGAACGCCAGTACGATGATGGCCGTGATGACGAAGTTGGCGATGGAGACCGGCAGGAGAATCTTCCAGCCGAGGTTCATGATTTGGTCGTAGCGGAAGCGGGGAAGCGTCCAGCGGAGCAGGAACTGAAGGAGCACGAAGAGGAGCGTCTTGGTGACGAAGGCAACCAGCCGGAGCGCCACCACCGCAGCGTAGGGCAGCGAGACATCCACGCTTCCGCTGCCGAAGTGGAAGCCGTCGCCGTAGAGGAAGGGCACCTGCCAGCCGCCGAAGAAGATGGTGGCAACCAGCGCGCCGACGAAGACTGTGCCCACATACTCCGAGAGCTGGATGGCACCGAACTTGAGCGCCGAGAACTCGGTGAAGTAGCCGGCCACAATCTCCGACTCGCCCTCCGGCACGTCGAAGGGGGCCCGTTTGGTCTCGGCCATCATGGCGATGAAGAAGACGAAGAAGGCGACGGGCTGGTAGACCACGCCCCAGGCGGGGAGCCAGCCGCCGAGCAGGGCGCCCTGCTGTTGCGCCATCTCGTTGAGGTTGAGCGTGCCGTAGATGAGCATGGTGCCGGCCAGCGAGAGCCCCATGGTGACCTCGTAGGAGATCATCTGGGCGGTGCTGCGGAGGCCGCCGATGAGGGCGAACTTGCTGTTGGTCGACCAGCCGGCGAGCGCCGCGCCGTAGACCGAGATGGAGGAGATGGCGAAGACGTAGAGCAGGCCGGCGTCGAGGTTGGCGATGGAGAAGAAGTTCTTCTGCTCGCCGCCGACGCAGACATCCATGTAGTCTTTCACCTGCACGGTGCCGGTGCAGTAGAGGTCGCCGAAGGGGATGACGGCCCAGAGCGTGATGGCGG
>CAIWGR010000675.1 GCA_903912275.1 uncultured delta proteobacterium | reverse complement strand
CCGGCCCGAACCGGAGGAGGCAACATGGCCGCCAACGACGACAGAGATCCCAAAGAGCCAGCCACCTACAGCGCACCCGCACCCACCGTCACCGCGGAAGGACAGGCCGCGCTGGACTTCATGCGCGAGGCCTTCGGTGAAGAGGCTGCGCGCCTGCCCAAGGCGGCACCGCCCGAAGCGCTCCGTGGCATGTCGGCCGAGGAGGTCGCGCGGAAAGCCGAGGCGCTGAAGGCGCTCCGCGCGCGGCTCGGCGGCACCGACCGCCCTGCCGTCGGCGCGCCCATCCGCCAGTCACCAGAGGAGATTCGCGACCGGCAGGTCTACGAGAAGTGGGTGGCAGCCAAGCGCTCCGTCGGCGACAGCGCCGGCCTCGTCAGCTTCGACTCGCTCCGCCAGAGCATGACCAAGCAGGCCGATGCGTTGCGTGAGAAGCATCCTGGAAAGGAGGTCGGCTTCGACGTGGTCGTCAAAGATGGCAAGGCCTACCTCAAGCCCATCACCAAGCCCTGAGCTCGGCTCAGAGGTAGATCGACATCGAAACCGAGATGTTCGAGACGGCGCCCTTCTCAAGCGGCTGCTCGAAGGCGAAATCCAGCCCCGATTCTTTGCTCCGCCAGCCGATGCCACCTGTGACGGTCTGACTGCCGCCCACAGGCTCCTGCCTGAATCCAACCCGCAGCGGCACGGTCTCGACGCTGAACTCCAGGCCGGCAGCGTAACCGCTCGCCATGACGCCATCAGCGCCCTGCTCCGGCCTGCCCTCCCATGCGCCGCTCAGAAGGAGTGGCCCGAGCATCAGCCCGAGGCCTGCAGCCACCTCGCGCTTGAGCCCGATGGACTCATTCTCGACGAGGTTGCGGCCCGTCAGACCGATCAGCACCACCTTGCCCAGCATGCCATGCAGGCCTGCGTCGAGACTGATGGACGACAGGTCTGCGCCCAACTCTGTGTCGGAGAGCTTCGGGGTTGTCAGCGTCGTGTAGCTGCCGACGACCCCGAGCGTCAGGGCACCCTCCACGAGCGGCAGGCCGAGCCCGAGACGGAACTGTTGCGAGGCATAGTCATCCTGCTTTTCGGTGGTGTCGTCTCCCACCGAGCCGCGCGAATAGCTCACACCGCCTGCGAAGGCTGGGTTGGTCTTGGAATCGACGACGGAGACGCCCCAGGCCGACGGCCCCGCCTCTGTGGCACGACCGTAGCTCGCCTCCAGCGCGTAGAGGTGGACGGCATCGAGCCCGCCCGGGTTGATCATCATCGCGCCGTTTCCGGCCGCGCCGGCCACGAAGGCGCCGCCAAAGCCCGTCGGTCGGACGCTCTGCGCGGTCAGGCTCGCGACCTGCGGCTGCTCCTGCGCCTGGGCAGGCACAGTGTTCGCAAGGCAAAGCGCGCCCGCAACGACAACGCTAGCGCCCCATCGACCTGCCCATCCGAACGCAGCGCGCCCCGTGTCCAACTTCATCGTAGCCTCCGGAAGATCCCTTCCCGTTGGCTAGGTTGCCCCACCCCCTAGGTCAAAATTCAACCCGTGACCGCTCGCACGCGTGTGCGTAGCACGCGCGCGTTGAAAGTTCCGATCCAGCGGCCTATGATGCGCCGTCGCCGCTCTTCTACAAGCCGCGACAACCCCCTTCATACGGAACCGACATGGCCGGCGAGAATCAGGGCAGTGGCCCACAGCCTCCTAACACCGACATCGGCACGCTGCTCCCAGTTCGCATCGAAGACGAGATGCGCACCTCCTACTTGAACTACGCGATGTCGGTCATCATCGGCCGCGCGCTCCCCGATGTCCGTGACGGCCTCAAGCCCGTCCACCGTCGCATCCTCTTCTCGATGCACGAGCAGTCCAACACCTGGAACCGCGCCTACAAGAAGTCGGCCCGTATCGTCGGCGACGTCATCGGTAAGTATCACCCGCACGGCGACCAGGCGGTCTATGACGCGCTCGTCCGTATGGCCCAGGACTTCTCGATGCGGGTGCCGCTGATCGACGGTCAGGGCAACTTTGGCTCCGTCGACGGCGACCCGCCAGCCGCCATGCGTTACACCGAAGTCCGTATGGCTCGCATCTGCGGCGAGCTCATGAACGACATCGAGAAAGACACCGTCGACTTCCGCGACAACTACGACGGCGCCGAGCAGGAGCCCACGGTCCTTCCCGCCCGCTTCCCCAACCTCATCGTCAACGGCTCGGAGGGCATCGCGGTCGGCATGGCCACCCGCATCCCGCCGCACAACCTCGCTGAGGTGCTCCGCGCCACCATCGCGGTCATCGACGACCCCGAGATCGGCCTCGACGGCCTCATGCAGTTTGTCACCGGCCCCGACTTCCCGACCGCAGGCTATATCTACGGCACCGACGGCATCCGGCAGGCCTACGAGACCGGCAAGGGCTCCATCCGCATCCGCGCCAAAGCTGACATCGAGACCGATGAGCGCACCGGCAAAGACTCCATCATTGTCACCGAGCTCCCCTTCCAGGTGAACAAGGCGCGGCTCCTTGAGCGCTTCGCCGAGCTCGTGCGTGAGAAGGTTGTCGAGGGAATCACCGACCTGCGCGACGAGTCTGACCGCACCGGTATGCGCATGGTCGTCGAGCTTCGGCGCGACGCCAACGCACAGGTCATCCTCAACCAGCTCTTCAAGAAGACGGCGCTCGAGACCACCTTCAGCATCAACAACCTGGCCATCGTCGCGGGCCAGCCGCGCGTGCTGCCGCTCAAGGACATCCTCGTCCACTTCATCGACTTCCGTCGTGATGTCGTTACCCGCCGCTCCATGTTCGAGCTCGCGCAGGCGGAGCGCCGCCTCCACATCCTCCGCGGCCTCCGCAAGGCCGTCGAGATGCTCGACGAGGTCATCAAGACCATCCGCGCGAGCGCCGACCCCGAGAGCGCCGGCCAGAACCTCATGGCGCTGCTCGACTGCGACAAGCTGCAGGCTGATGCCATCCTCGAGCTCCGTCTCCAGCGCCTCACCGGCCTCGAGATCCACAAGCTCGAAGAGGAGATCAGCAACCTCGACCAGATCGTCTCCCGCCTCAAGCTCATCCTTGGGGGCGAAAAGGAGCTCCTCTCCGTCATCCGCGGCGAGCTCGTCGCCATCCTCGACAACAACCAGGAGGGGCGCCGCACCAAGATCATCCCCTTCTCCGGCGAGTTCTCCATCGAGGACTTCATCGCCAACGAAGACGAGGTGCTCACCCTCACCCACACCGGCTACATCAAGCGCACCAACATCGCCGAGTACCGGACGCAGAAGCGGGGCGGCAAGGGGCTCAAGGGCATGGAGACCAAGCAAGAGGACTTCATCGAGGATGTCTGGGTCACCACGACCCACTCCTCGCTGCTCGTCTTCGGCACCTCCGGCTGGTGCTATCCTCTCAAGGTCTGGGAGATCCCGGCCGGCGGCCGCACCACGCGCGGCAAGCCCATCGTCAACATGGTGCCGCTCAAGCCCGGCGAGAAGGTGGCCGCAGTCGTCCCCTTCCGCGACTTCGATCACGGCAAGTTCATCATGACCGGCACCCTCGGCGGCCAGATCAAGAAGACGCGGCTCAGCGCCTACCAGAACATCCACTCCGGCGGCCTCATCGGCGTTGCCATCCGCGAAGATGACCAGCTCATCACGGCGCGCCTCTGCGAGCCGGGTGACCACATCTTCCTCGCCTCCTCGTCGGGCCAGTCGGTCCGCTTCAGCGAGGCGCGTGTCCGTGGCACGGGCCGCAACACCAGCGGCGTCATCGGCATGAAGTTCCGCGAAGACGACGAGCTGGTCTCCATGCTCGTCATCCCCCGCGCCGACGTGCTCGCCACAGGCGGCATCATCGAGGAGAGCGGTGCAGACGACGATGCGGCTGACGAGACCGCAATCGTCGAAGAGGAGACCGTGCTCGAAGAGGCCGGCGAAGAGCTCTTGGCTGGCGAAGAGTCGGGCGACGAGTACAGCAAGACGACCTCGCTCCCCACCATCCTCTCGGTCACCGAGAGCGGCTTCGGCAAGCGGTCGCCGCTCAGCATCTACCGCACCCAGGGACGCGGCGGAAAGGGCATCCGGACCATCGATACCGGCACGCGCAACGGCAAGCTCATCGGCTGCCGCCTCGTCGCCTCCGACGAGCAGCTCATCCTCATCACCGATGGCGGACAGATGATCCGCTCGCCCATCTCCGACATCAATGTCTCGGGCCGCGCCGCCAAGGGCGTCAAGCTCATCTCGCTCGACAAGAAGGAGAAGCTGGTCAGCCTCGCCGTCTTCGCCGAGCGCGAGTCGGAGGAGACCGACGCGCCGGATGATGAGACGCAGACGGGCGCAGACCTGCCGGCCATCACGCCAGACAGCGCTGCCGACAACGCGCCGGAGTCCGACGAGGGCGAGGCGTGAACAGAGCGCGCTCCGAAGCCCTCTTCGAGGAGGCCAAAGGGCTCATCCCCGGAGGCGTGAACAGCCCTGTCCGCGCCTTCCGTGGCGTGGGCGGCACGCCCGTCTTCGTGCGCCGCGCCTACGGTCCCTACATCGAAGACGAGGATGGCAACCGCTACCTCGACTTCATCGGCTCCTGGGGCCCCATGATCCTTGGCCACGCACGGCCAGAGGTCCTCGAGGCCATCACGAGGACTGCCGCAGACGGCACCTCCTTCGGCTGCCCGACGGCACGTGAGAGCGACATGGCCCGCCTCATCCGCGAGCTCGTTCCCTCCATGGAGCGGGTGCGCATGGTGAGCTCCGGCACCGAGGCCACCCTCTCTGCCATCCGCCTCGCCCGCGGCTTCACGGGCCGCCCCAAGCTGCTCAAGTTCTCGGGCAACTACCACGGCCACGGCGACAGCCTGCTCGTAGATGCCGGCTCGGGCGTCGCAACCCTCGGAATCCCGGCCACGCCGGGCGTCCTCCCGGAGGTCGCGCAGCAGACGCTCACCGCGCCCTTCAACGACCTCGATGCGACGCGCGCCCTCTTCGACCGCTTTGGCGGTGAGCTCGCCGCCGTCATCGTCGAGCCAGTGGCCGGCAACATGGGCTGCATCCTCCCGCAGCCCGGCTTCCTCGAAGGGCTCCGCTCCCTCTGCACGCAGCACCGCACCATCCTCATCTTCGACGAGGTCATGACCGGCTTCCGCGTCGCCCTCGGCGGCGCCCAGGCCCACTACGGCGTCAGCCCCGACCTCACCACGCTCGGCAAGATCGTTGGTGGCGGGTTGCCCGCCGCAGCCTATGGCGGACGGGCCGACATCATGGCCCGCATCGCACCCGCAGGCGACATCTACCAGGCCGGGACGCTCAGCGGGAACCCGTTGGCCATGGCCGCAGGCATCACCACGCTTGAGCTGCTGAAGGGCATGCCGAGCCTCTACGCCGACCTATCCCGCCGGAGCGCCCGCCTTGCCTCGGGCCTGGTCGAACGGGCGCACGCGGCGGGCTTCCCTGCTACGGCCCAATCGGTCGGCGGCATGTTCTCCATCTTCTTCACCAACGAGCCCGTCACCGATTACGCCTCAGCGAAGCGGGCCGACGCAGCACTCTTTGGGCGCTTCTTCCACCAGATGCTGGATCGCCGCTTCTACCTCGCGCCGAGCGCCTTCGAGGCGGCCTTCATCGGCTCGCAGCACAGCGACGAACTGGTCGAAGAGACCCTGGCCGCCGCGGCAGCCTCCTTCACGGCT
>CAIWGR010000674.1 GCA_903912275.1 uncultured delta proteobacterium | reverse complement strand
GCAGAGCTCGATGCGCTGCTCGCCGAGCTGCTCACGCCGGCGCAGCGGGCCCGCCTCGCGGCCCTGCAGGATGTGGATGCCGGCGTTTCGATGCCGGACGGGCGTCGCTTCCGCTTCAACATCGCCCGCCAGCAGGGCCGTCTCTCCATCACGGTCCGCGCGGTCCCCACGGGCGACATCGACCTGCTCGGCATTGGCCACCTCCCCGCTGTGACCGCCTTCGCTGCCGAGACGCGCGGCCTGGTCCTCGTCACGGGTGCAACGGGCTCGGGCAAGAGCACCACCATCTCGGGGCTCATCCACCGGATCAACCAGGCCGATGCCCGCCACATCGTCACCATCGAAGACCCGATTGAGTATGTCCATCACGACATCTGCAGCCGGATCACGCAGCGCGAGGTTGGCACCGATACCGACAGCTTCGCCTCGGCACTCCGGACCGTGCTCCGCCAGAGCCCCGATGTGATTGTCATCGGCGAGCTCCGCGACCGAGAGACCACCGAAGTCGCCATCGCAGCGGCCCTCACAGGCCACCTCGTTATCGCTTCGCTCCACACCGTTGATGCGCCGCAGACCCTGCTCCGGCTGCTTTCCATGGTCCCTGATGAGCAGCGCGCACAGCTCGCGCTCGACCTCTCGCTCACCCTCCGCGGCATCATCTCGCAGCGCCTCCTGCCGCGCGCCGACGGGGCAGGGCGGGCGCTCGCGCTCGAGCTCGTCACCATGGGCCCCACCTTTGCCCGGCTCATCCGCGAGCAGCGGGTCGAAGAGGTCACAGATTTCCTCCGCGCCACCGTCGACCCCGGCTCCCGCAGCTTCACCCGCTCGGTGCTCGAGCTCTACGAACGGGGCGAGATCAACTACGAAACGGCCCGCGCCAACGCCTCCAACCCCGAGGAGTTCGCGCTCGCGGCGCAGGGCATGACCACGAGTGCTGCCGGTGTCTCGCGCGAGTCGGCCAGCACCGTTGCCCGCTTCGGCCTCGACATGAAGGCGCTGCTCGCCTTCGCGCTCGAGCAGGGTGCCTCCGACCTCCATCTCGCCGTGGGCCGAGCACCCATCCTCCGCATCCGCGGTCGTCTCCGCCCGCTCGAGATGGCACCGCTCAGCGCGGGAGACCTCCGCCTCCTGCTCTTCTCTGTCCTCACCGGACGGCAGCGCACCGTCTTCGAGCTCGAGCGGGAGCTCGACTTCGCCGTGCAGCTCGATAACGGCCAGCGCTTCCGCATCAACGCCTACTTCCAGCGGGGCCAGATGGCCGCCGCACTCCGCCTCATCCCCGCGCTGCCGGCCGACGCAGCCCTGCTCGGCATCCCCGAGCAGGTGCAGTCGCTCGTCAAGCGCAACCAAGGGCTGCTGCTCGTCGTCGGACCCACGGGCGCCGGCAAGACCACCACGCTGGCCTGTCTCGTCGAGCGCATCAACACAACCCGCTCCTGCCGCATCGTCACGGTCGAAGACCCCATCGAGTATGTCTTCGCCAGCCGCATGGCGACCATCGACCAGCGCGAGGTCGGCGCCGACACCGACTCCTTCTCCGCAGCGCTCAAGCATGTGCTCCGCCAGGACCCCGACGTCATCCTCGTAGGCGAGATGCGCGACCTCGAGACCATCTCCTCTGCGCTCACCGCAGCAGAGACGGGCCATCTCGTCCTGGCCACGCTGCACACCAACGATGCCATCCAGTCTATCAACCGGATCATCGACGTCTTCCCCGCCCACCAGCAGCCCCAGGTGCGGTCGCAGCTCGCCGCCTCGCTGCTCGGCGTCGTGAGCCAGCGGCTCCTCCCCCGCGCGGACGGCAAGGGGCGCGTGGCCGCCTTCGAGACCATGGTCGCCACCAACGCCATCCGTGCCGTCATCCGCGACGACAAGATGCATCAGGCGCTGTCGCTCATGGAGGCCTCGCGCGGCGAGGGAATGCAGACCATGGACCGGGCCTTGTTCGACCTCGTGCGGACCGGCGAGGTCGACATCGAAGAGGCCGCTCGCCACGCCCGCAGCAGCCGCCAGTTCATCGACCTCTTCGAGGCGCCGCCGGCAGCCCCCGCAACCACCGGCGCCCGCACCGCGGCCCACCCCGCCATCGACCCAACCGCCAAGAACAAAAACCGAAGCTGAGGCACCGATGAAGGGCATACGACTCGAAGGTGCCGCGCTGCGGCTCGCAGCCAATCTCGCCGGCACAGCTGCGGGCCGCTTCCTGCTCCGCAAGCAGGTGGAGGGCGTCTTCGGCATCGACCGCCTCATGTCGCTCCCCACCGTGGACCGCAAGCCGCTCGACAACCTACCGCAGGTGGTGGCCGGTGCGCCGCCCCGGAGCTGGGGCAACGGCGACTGCGGTGTTCCTGCGCCGCGAAGTCGCCAGGGCACCCGCGAAATCGCAGCCAAGTTCGCGTCTGGAGAGACCACGCCAACCGCGCTCCTGGGGCAGCTCGAAGCGCGCGTCGGTGCCCGCGACTTTGGCCGCGCCCTCCACTCGCCGCTCGTCACCCTGGCCTTCGACCACGAGGCCGCCGCGGCCTCCACCACACGGTGGCGCGAAGGCCGTCAGCTCGGACCGCTCGACGGCCAGCCCATCCCCATCAAAGACCACCAGCCGCTCCGCGGCGTCGTCCTGCGCGGCGGCACCTCCTACCTCTCAGCCATCTCCGAGGCAGACGGCTTCGCGGCCGCCTCGCTCCGCGCCCAGGGCGCACTGCTCTACGCCACCACACACTGCACAGAATGGGGCATGGCGCCGACCGGCATCAACCCCCACTTCCTCATGCCCCGCAACCTCTACCACGAGAACCTCGGCGCGGGCGGCAGCTCAACCGGCAGCGCGGTAGCGGTCGCGCTCGGCCTCGCGCCGGTCGCGCTCGCCTCCGACGGTGGCG
>CAIWGR010000673.1 GCA_903912275.1 uncultured delta proteobacterium | reverse complement strand
TGAGGTCTTCATGGACGAGGTTCGGGTTCCTGCCCGCAACCTGGTCGGCAAGCTGAACGAGGGCTGGACCATCGCCAAGGCGCTGCTCGGCTTTGAGCGGACGATGATTGGCGATGCGATCGGCGGCCAGATGGCGCAGGCTGAGTCGCTGCTGCTGGCCTCGGCGCGGGAGCAGTATGGGGTTGCGGAGGGCGAGCCGCTCGACGCGCTTACCCGCGACGCGATCGCGCGGATTGCGATGGACGAGCGTGCCTTCGGGCTGGTGCGGGAGCGCATCCGGCAGACGACCGAGTCTGGCAAGACGCCGGGGCCGGAGAGCTCGATCACGAAGGCCTACGGCGCCGACCTGAAGCAGCGTCGGTATGAGCTGGCCATGCGGCTGCTCGGACCCGAGGCGGTGGGCTGGGAGGGTGCGCCCTTCGACCAGACCGGGCTCGACACGGGCCGCGAGTGGTTGCGTGCCCGGGCCAACAGCATCGAGGGCGGCAGCTCAGAGATTCAGCTCAACGTCATCGCCCAGCATGTGCTGGGCCTTCCCAAGTGAGGGTGCGATGACGCAGCCACTCAAACTCGTTCCCAGCGAAGACCAGGTTACGCTCTGCAAGCAGGCGCAGGGGCTCCTGACGCAGCAGGCGCCCGTGGCCAGGCTCCGCCACTACCGCGACACGGCGGGTCACCCGGGCGCCGATGCCGGCCTCTGGGGCAAGATTGCCGGCCTGGGCTGGATTCATCTTCACCTGACCGAAGAGGAGGGTGGCGCAGGGCTGCCCTTCGCAGACCTCTGCGCGCTGCAGGAGCAGTTCGGCAAGGTGCTGGCGCCTGAGCCCTGGCTGTCGGCCGTCTGGGCGACGGAGCTGCTGCGGCGGAGCTCGAGCCACCGGCGGCTGCTGGCCGGCATCAGCGAGGGGCTGCACAGCGTGGCGGTCGCCTGGCAGGAGCACCGCTACGAGCGGACGCCGAAGACCACGAGCTGCAAGCGCGCAGGTGCCGGCTGGCACCTCTCCGGTACGAAGCGGCATGTGCTCGACGCGCCCGACGCCGCCTACACGCTCATCACGGCGGTGGATGGCGACGGGGCGATGCGGCTCTTCTGCGTGGAGACCGCGACGCTCGAGGCGACCCGCGAGCAGCGCATGGATGGCCGGCCTGCCGCCACGCTGACCTTCGCGCTGGAGCTTCCCGCGACGGCAGAGGTGACCTTCTACGAGGGGGCCGAGCTGGCCTGGTCGCAGGCCTGCGATGTGGCCTCGATTGCGCTCTCCGCGCAGATGGTGGGGGCGGCGCAGGCTGCGCTCGACATGACCGTGGAGTATCTCAAGATTCGCCAGCAGTTCGGGGTGGCCATCGGCACCTTCCAGGCGCTGCAGCATCGGGCCGCCAAGATGTTCATCGAGCTCGAGCTGACCCGGAGCGCGGTCATCGGCGCTGCCGCGGCGGTAGATGCGGGCAGCGACGAGCTGGCCCGCTACGCCTCGCTCGCCAAGGCGCGGGCCTGCGAGACGCTGAGCCTGGTGGCCCACGAGGCCATCCAGCTGCATGGCGGTATCGGCGTGACCGACGAGCACGACATCGGCCTCTACCTCAAGCGGTGGCGGGGCGACGACGCGCTGCTGGGCGATGCCTCGTGGCACCGCCAGCGCTGGGCCGAGCTCGGCGGCTACTGAGCGACGCTTCGGCGCGGCTACTGAGCGCGGCCGTTCTCTCGCTCCATGCCCCGACGGTACTGCACCGCCTCTGCCACATCGGCGGAGGCGATCGCCTCGCGGCCTGCGAGGTCGGCGATGGTGCGGGCCACCTTGAGGATGCGGTCGTAGGCGCGGGCCGACATGCCGAGCCGGTCGACGACCACCTCGAGGAGGCGGTGGCCGGCCTCGTCCACGGCGCAGTGGGCGCGGATTTCGCGGGTGGTCATCTGGGCGTTGCAGGCGGTCGCGGTTCCGGCGAAGCGGTGGCGCTGCCGGTCGCGGGCGGCCTGCACGCGGGCGCGGACGGTGGCGGAGGTTTCGCCGCGGTCTGCAGGCGCAGCGAGGTCGCGGTAGCGGACGCCGGGGACCTCGATCTGGAGGTCGATGCGGTCGAGGAGCGGCCCGGAGATGCGGCTGCGGTAGCGAATGACCTCGTCGGTTTTGCAGATGCAGGCGCGGTCGCGGCTGCCGGCATAGCCGCAGGGGCAGGGGTTCATGCTGCCGACCAGCATGATGGAGGCGGGATAGACGACGGTGACGAGGCTGCGCGAGATGGTGACGCGCCCCTCTTCGAGCGGCTGGCGCATGACCTCGAGCGCGTTGCGGCGGAACTCGGGGAGCTCGTCGAGGAAGAGGATGCCGTGGTGGGCGAGTGAGATCTCGCCGGGTCGCGGCATGCCGGAGCCGCCGCCGATGAGGCCGATGTCGGAGATGGTGTGGTGGGGCGAGCGGAAGGGGCGCCGCTGCACGAGTCCACCGTCGTTGCGGAAGCCGGCGACGGAGTAGACCTTGGTGGTCTCGAGTGCTTCGTCGAAGGTCATCTCAGGGAGGATGGTGAGTAGCCGCTTGCTGAGCATGGTCTTGCCGGAGCCGGGCGGACCCACGAGCAGCAGGTTGTGGCCGCCCGCAGCCGCGACCTCCAGCGCCCGCTTGGCCTGCTGCTGGCCGGCGACGTCGGCGAGGTCGAAGGGGTAGTCGGGGGGCGGGACCAGTCCGCGCGAGACGACGGGCAGCGCCGGCTGATGCAGGCCGCGGAGGAAGCGAACCACCTCCTCCAGCCGCTGGCAGCCGACCGCCTCGATGCGGTCTACCAGCGCGGCCTCGGCAGCATTCTCGGCCGCGACGATGAGGCCGGCGAAGCCCTTATCGCGGGCGGCGATGGCCATGGGCAGAATGCCGCGCACGGGCCGGAGCTGGCCGTCGAGCGAGAGCTCTCCGACCACAAGGTAGCGGTCGAGACGGGCCAGCTCGTTCTCTTTGAAGAGACCGTCGGCCGCCATGGTGGCGAGGGCGATGGGGAGGTCGAAGCCGGTGCCATCTTTGCGCACATCGGCGGGCGCGAGGTTGATGCTGACGCGGCACTCCGGCCAGGAGAAGCCGGCGTTTTCGAGGGCCGACTTGACCCGCACGCGGGCCTCGCGGACGGCGCCCTCGGGGAGGCCTACGATGGAGAAGGTCTGGATGCCCGGACCGAGGTCGACCTCGACCGAGACGGTGATGGCATCGACGCCGATGACGCTGCCGGTTTGGACGCGAGAGAACATGACGACTCCTGAAGTGGGGACGCATCTGTTGCGCCCACTTTGGTTATCGTCGTCTGCGCGCCGTTGTTGCGGCGGGGATGGTTATTCGAAGGCGGCGCCGCAGTTGCCGGGGCTGGGGGCGACCTGAACGCGCCAGCCGGCGGCGGTGCGCTCGATGGAGGAGTTGGGGAGGGCGTCCTCGACGTCGACCGCCGAGACGGCGCCGGAGGGGTCGAGGAAGCCGTCGTCGTTGGAGCCGCCGTAGATGACCTTGTCGAGCGGCGTGGTGCCGATGGTGCCGTTGAAGAGGCCGATGGCGTCGGCGCGGGTGCCGGAGTTCTGGATGTCGGGGTTGAAGTCCCGGGCGATCGTGTAGACGGGCGCGAAGTTGGCCGCGGTGGACTGTGTGCCGCCGACGACGATGCAGCCGCCGGCGGGGATGGTGCCCGAGAGGGCGTAGTTGGCGGTGGCGTAGGTTCCGCCGCCGTAGCCGAGCTTGTAGGTGGAGAGGTCGATGGCGGCGGCGGTGTCGTTGAGGAGCTCGACCCACTCGAAGCCGTCGTCGGTGCCGGTGAGGTCGTAGAAGATTTCGCTCAGGATGAGGCCGCGGGGCAGGCTCTCGGCGACGGTGACCGTGAGCGTGACGCTGCCGGCGCTGGTCGAGAAGGTGACGGTGGCATCGCCGATGGCGAGCGCCTCGATGGAGAGCGAGGCGCGGGTTGTGCCCGCACGCATGCTGACGGTGTCGGGGGCGAGGAGGCGGGTGAGGTCGGAGGTGGTGATGGTGACATCGGTGCCGCCGGTGCGGGCGGGGATGTCGAGCAGGACCTCGGCGTCGAAGGTGTCGCCGGGGCGGACGATGACGTTGGCAGGCGAGACCGCAATCGGAGCGGGGACACGGCCTGCGGCAACGATGATGATAGAGGCGGTGAAGGAGGCGGCGTCGAGGGTCGCCGTCACAGTGATGGGGTCGTTGATGGCGCCAAGCGCGGTGAGCGGGACGGTGACCGAGGTATCGCCGGCGGGCACCGTGATGGTGGACGGGAGCTCGAGGAGGTCGGGGCGGCCGCTCTCGAGCGTGACGGTGGTGCCACCGGCGGGGGCGGCGCGGTTGAGGAGGATGGTGAGCGGGTCCGGGGCGCTCAGGACGGCGATGTCGCCCTCATCGATGGCAGAGCTGGCGGGCGTGAGGCCGGAGAGCGCGGGGGGGGCGAGGCTCTCGAAGAGGATGTCTTCGACGGTCATCGGCTCGAGCTTGGAGTTGTCGTTGGCGAAGCGGACGATGCCGGTCACGGTGAGGACATCGCCGACGAAGGGGAAGGGGTCGGCGAGCGAGAGGAAGTCGTTCACACGGAGGAGATCGTCGAGGAGGAACTCGTTGGTAGGTGCGGTGTCGCCCGTGCCGGGCGCCGGCGCGATATCGGTGACGGCGGCGCCGGAAACGCGGACGATGGAGCCCTCCAGCGCGGCGGCCTCGGTGCCACCCGTGGCGATGGCGGCGGCGGAGACGTCAACGGGTGCGGGCAGTGCCTCGCCGGAGCCGAGGATGTTGACGAGGGTCGCGTTGGCGAGCTGGCGTTGGCCGCGGTAGTCGCCGATGCGGGCGGTGACCTCGATGCGGTCGCCCACCTGCGGCAGGGTGAGGCCGCCAGGGTTGGTCGCCGGCGTGAAGACGAAGACGCCTGCGTAGCGGCTGCCGTAGGCGGGGTCTTCGTCGGCGGTGGCGACCTGCATGAACCAGCTAGCGCCGGTCACAGCGGTGACGATGCCGGTGGTGCGGACCGTGGCGCCGACGCCGAAGGTGCCACGCTTGATGTCGTAGATGGTGGCGGGGCAGGCGGAGCCGCCCGGGTTGGGGTCGAGGCGGCAGAGGTCGCAGAGGTCGCCGATGCCGTCGCCATCTGCGTCGGCCTGATCGGCGTTGTAGGTGCCGGGGCAGTTGTCGCCGTCGTTGGTGGCGCCGTCGCCGTCGCGGTCGTTGGGGTTGAAGTCGCAGACGGCGCCAGGCTGAAGCGCGCAGGGGTCGCAGACATCGCCGAGGCCGTCGCTGTCGTGGTCGGCCTGGTCTCCGCCATCAACGGGGCGGGCGGGGTTGAAGATGGTGGCGCAGTCGTCCTGCGCGTTGGGGACGCCATCGCCGTCGGTGTCTTCGGGGGTGGAGGCGGCATACTCGCCGGGCCGGAAGGGGACGCAGGTGGGCTCGCCGTCGGGTACGCCGCAGAAGAAGAGGCCGTAGTTGCCGCTGTTCGCAGCGGTGAGGGCGGCGAAGTCCTTGCCGATCTCGCTCTGCAGGCAGACCGACTTCTCTACGCCGCAGACGGTGCCTGGGATGGTCTCGCAGGCCGCCGGGTCGGGCGCAATCGCGAGCAGTGCCTCGCTGTCGCCGTAGATGGCGGCGCCACCGCGCATGACGAGGCGGACCTTGTCGAGGCCAGCGGTGACGACGGCGGTGTAGGGGTCTTCGATGCCGTCGCTTCCGAAGATGGCGAGGTCGGCGCGGAGGCCGACGGCAAGGTCGCCGAGGTTGTCGTCAACCTGCAGAGCGCCGGCCGCATCGACGGTCACCATGCGCCAGAGGTCGTAGTCGGTGAGGAAGCCGCCGAGGTTGTCCTGGTTGAACTCGCGGGCACAGGCGAGCTCGCGGCCGATGTTCATGGAGCCCGAGGCGGTCCAGTCGGTGCCGAGCGCGACGCGGATGCCCATCTGCTTGTACATCGTGACCTGGGCGGTGTTGCCGTAGAGCGAGATGTTGGACCGGGGCGACCAGACGGCAGAGGTGCCGCTGTAGGCCATGTCCTGCGCGTCGACAGCGGTGAGGCCGATGGTGTGGACAAAGGCGCTGTTTTCGGCGGCCAGATCGACCGAGCCGGTGGC
>CAIWGR010000672.1 GCA_903912275.1 uncultured delta proteobacterium | reverse complement strand
TCAAGGGTGTCTCGCCCGCCGGCTTTCTGGCAGACTTCAGCCTGCTGCTCTCCGCCACCGGCGTGGTCGCCTTCGCTGCGGCCCTCTTCTTCTTTTTGGCGGCCACCGACCGGGCCGCGACCGCCGCACAGGACTCGCCGTGAAGATCGACTTTGTCAGCTTCGACTGGGCCGGCACCATCGTTGACCATGGCAGCCGCGCCCCTGTGGCCGTCTTTGTGGCCGCCTTCGCGGCGGAGGGCATCGAGGTCACCGAGGAGGAGGCCCGGGTGCCGATGGGCATGGCCAAGCGGGCCCACATCGAGACCATCCTCGCCATGCCGCGGGTGCAGGCGCTCTGGCTTGCCCGCTTCGGCACCCCGCCAACCGACGCAGACATCGACCGGCTCTACGACCTCTTCCTGCCGCGCCAGATGGAGAGCATCGAGCGGCACGCCGACGCCATCCCCGGCGCCCCGGAGCTCTTTGCGGCGCTACGAAAGCGGGGCATCAAGATTGGCTCCAGCACCGGCTATGCCGCCGAGATCATGGCAAAGCTGCTGCCCGTCGCTGCGGCGAACGGCATCGCGCCCGACCATGTCTGCTGCGCGAGCGATGTGGCGGTCGGCCGCCCCGCACCCTGGATGATCTACGCTGGCGCACAGCACTTTGGCATCTACCCGATGGCCCGGGTGGTGGTGGTGGACGACACTCTGGCGGGCATCCGCGCCGCGCGAAACGCCGGCTGCTGGGCCGTGGGCGTGGTGGAGAGCGGCAACGAGTTTGGCCTCTCTGCCGAGGCGCTCGCGGCACTTCCTGCGGCGGAGCGGGCGGCCCGCTATGCGGTGGCGGAGGCGCGCCTGCGCGAGGCTGGCGCCCACACGGTCATCGCTTCGGTGGCGTCGCTGCTGCCGGAAGTGGAGGCCTTTGAGGCGCGGCTGGCAGCGGGCGAGCGCCCGTAGCGGCAGGTTGCGCGAGGCGGTCAAGCTCCACCCAGCTGGGCGCGTCGGCCGCTAGCAGGAAGGGGCCCACCAGCCAGCCGTTCGGGTCGCGGGGCAGCTCGGTCAGCCGCACAGACCACGGCTGCTGCACCTGCACCTCTGCCTCGACGGGCGGCGTGGCCTCGGCTGTGTAAAGGGCGAGGTGGAGCGGAGCTTCGGCCAGCGCCACCTCCCAGGTTGCAGCCACCGTGAAGCCGCGCTGCGGGCTGGCGCCGGGGTGGGGCGTCACGACAAAGGCCGCCAGCGTGCCCGTCACGGGCCGGTTCTCCAGCTCAATCGTCCAGCCGTGCCGGAGCCGCGGCAGCAGCAGCTGCGCCTGTGCGAGCCGTTCTGCGGGGGAAAGGTTGACGGCATCGGCGTCGAGGTTCCAGGTAGAAGCGAGCCGGGCCGCATCGGGACCGTCGGGGATCTCCGACGCCACGAGCAGCGTCAGCTTCGCCGCCTCAACCGCTACGAGCACCTTGCGCTTGTCGGGCTGCTCATGGGCGCGGAGGGCGAATGGCCAGAGGAGGAGCGCCGCGCAGAGTGCCGCGGCGAGCCGCCTAGTGCTCATGTCCGCCGTGGCCGCCGAAGGCCGCAAAGATGCGCCGGATGTCTGCGGGGTGGTCGGGGTCGCGGGCGAAGAGCGACTGCATCGGGAGCGAGACAATCGGCACGGGCCGCAGGTTCTTCTTCTTGGTCGCGGGGTCGGCCCAGCGGTCGGCCCAGCGCTCCACGGCGGGCGGGTTGGGCCAGCGGGGGTCGTTGTCGGGCGACTTCTGACGCGCCAGCGCCACCGTGCCGGGCGGCGCGAAGCTCTCGCCGCGGGCAACCCAGATGGGGTTGGTGATGGCATAGGCGGTGACGGGGAAGGAGAGCGGCGGCTGCAGCACGCCATACTCGTCGGTTCCGAGGCCGAGCGGTGCGGCGAGCGAGGCGACGGCATCGGTGATGAGCAGGGGCGGGATGCCGACCGGCCGCACGACGGGGAAGAGGCTGGTGTCGCCGATGGCCTCCGCGACGAACCAGCTGTCTTTGGGCTGGCCGTCGGTGCCGACAGGCGCCTCGAGGGTCACCGTCTCGGTCCAGGGATTGGTCGCCAGGTCGCGGTCTGTGGGGATGTCGAACCGCTGCACAATCTCGCCGTTGCGGACGAGGTTGACTCGGGCCACCTTGACCCAGGGCGCTGCGGCGATGCGGAGGGAGACCTCGACTGGCGCGGTTGTCGCGGTCAGCGTGCTGCCGAGGGGCGCGCCGTTGACGGTCATCGTGAGCATGGGGCCGTTGGTGGCGAAGGCGTTGCGGCTCTTCAGGCCATCCACAAAGCCGCGGGCGCGCACGTCACGCGGGTCGTCGGCGCCCAGGTTGACCATGGTGCGGAAGTAGCCGGCCTCGTCGTCGCCGCTGTGGGTGTCGCTGGTACCGACGCCGATGTAGCGCTTGCCGAGGTTGAGGAGCTGGAACCAGTCGTCGACCACGCCGGGGAAGGCCACATCGTTGTCTTCGGCGACGATGGTGCCGGCGAGCGGGATGTCGGCGGGCTGGGGACCTTCGGGGAGTTGCGTCGGGGAGCGGAAGTGGTGGATCTCGTTAAACAGCTTGCCGTTCACCAGCTCGAGCGCGTCGAAGTTCTCGCTGTAGGTCGTCTTGCCGTCTGCGCCGACGAAGGCGGGGCCTGTCGGCGAGGTGAACCGATCAAACACGCCCGGTCGATTTGGCAATGTTGTGAAAGCGTTACGATTGTATTGTGAGAAATACCCAAGAATGCTGTCGCGGGCGTGGTTGACCTGGACGATGGTGTTGCCGGAGCCTTCGGAGCCCAGGTCGCGCAGCGACTGGAAGAGCTCATCGGGCGTCCGCTTGGACCAGCCCACGGCGCCCTTTCCGACGGGGCCCGTCTTGTAGGAGAGCGGGTAGCCGTTGAAGTGGCCCGACTCGAGCGTGGTGAGTTCGAGGCCGATGAAGCTGGTCATCCAGGGGCGCAGACCGAGCTGGTCGATGGTGGGCCCAAGGTCGGTGATGAAGTTGTGGTCGGTGGAGATGGCCACCTCGACACCCTCTGCCGCGAGGCTCCGGACCCGGTCCTCGATGGGGATGGCGGCATCGATGGAGTGGATGGAGTGGATGTGCATGTCTGCGGCAACCCAGCCTGTCGTATCGACAACATGGGAGAGCCTGAGGGTCACAGAGGCCGTGGCGCCGGGTGCGACGCGGACGGTCGCCTCCGAGGTGGTGAACTCGGGGCCGCGGCTGCCGACGATGGTGTAGTCGCCGGGGCGGACGAGCAGCACTGCCTGGCCATCCTGGGCCCAGGCGATGTTCTCGATGAAGCGACGGGTGGCGGCATCTTCGGTGTCGACCACGAGGTCGGTGGTGCGCTCCGACTCTCCCATGGCCTTGTCGTAGAGGAAGGTGCGGGGGTCGCGGTTGGCGTGTTCGAAGCCGTAGCTCGACACGGCCGTGGCCTTGCCGGGGATGGGCTGGCCCCGCTCGTCCACGAGCCGCACGGTGAGCCGTCCCGGCGCGGGTGCGGAGAGATCGACGGAGCTCTTTGCGCCAACCGCCACTGAGAAGGTGACCGGGGTAGACAGTGCGCGACCCTCGCCAACCACGACTGCGTCGTAGGCGCCGGCCGGCAGGCTGCCGGAGAAGGAGCCGTCGTGGACCTTGTAGTTGGCAAAGGGAAGGAAGCGGTCTCCGGCCTGCTTGCGAACGGTCACCTTCACATCGTCGGTGGTTGCGGAGGTGAGGGCGTCGCGGACCGTCCCGCGCACCTCGCCCGTCGCGATGCCCTGCAGGGGAAGCAGGGTGTCGAGGACCGAGCCCACATCACCGTCGCCGATGACGAAATACTTGGTGATCTCGAAGGAGCCGCCAGCCGCCAGCTCGGCGGGCGCCTGGCGGTGGAAGATGCCGGTGAAGCCACCCGTCACAAAGGGGATGAGCATGGACTGTCGCGTCACGCCGAAGGGGGCGACCGGCGCATAGGTGGCGGCTTTGGAGATGACGAAGTTGTCGTCCGAGGCTGCGACCATCATGCCGTAACTCACGCCGTCGCCCGACGAGGCAACCCAGTCGGCGACCACGCCCGGGAAGGCGGGCCAGTCGATGCCGGCGTCGTAGCTCCGGTCGAGCGCTGCGCGGAGGTCGTAGCCCGCGCCCGGGACGAAGAGCGATGAGGTGGCGCCGAAGAGGGCCACATCGCCGAGCGGCACCGTGAATCCCTCCGTGGGCAGGCCGATAACCGACAGCAGACCGGAGGCCGCGGCACCGGGGAAGACGAGCGCCTCTTGCGAGATGTTCTCGACCCGGAAGTTCAAGCGGAGCCAGTTTGCGCCAGGCTCAAGTTCGTAGGTTGTGGCGTAGGCAATCTTGGCCTCGGAGGTGGCGATGCCGGGCTGTGCATTGCTCCCCGTGATGGCCCGGTTGAGGTAGCCCACCAGTTCGAGGAAGTCGCCGGCCGTGCCGCTCGCCCGCACCCGCGCCGTGCCGCCGTCGTCGCCCGTGGAGAGCACCTCGACCTTGTCGACCGCGACGGCCTGCAGGAAGAAGGAGGGGAAGAGCTCGCCGAACTGGTCCTTGCCGAAACCGCCGCTCGAGTCGCCCGAGCGCTGGTTGCGGTCGACCCGTGCGGCATCGATGAGGCTGCCGCCGTAGACGCCGAAGCCGCGGCTGTCCCCCGGCCCCTGGATGATGACGCGGACCTTGTCGTTCTCGAGCAGCAGGTCGCCCACATCACCGAGCGCGCGGGGCCCCTGCGGCACCTCGTCGCGATGGGTAACCGTGCGCGCCTGGGCGCGGCTCGGCGGGGTGTCAGAGCAGGCAGTAAGGGCGAGCGCGAGCCCGAGCGCGAAGGCTGTGAGGGGTGTTTGGCGCCGCATCAGAACGCCACCACGGCGGTTACCTGGGTCCGGTCGTTGTTGAGGCTCCGCGTCTCGAACTCTTCGACGAAGGTGTGCTGCGCGACGATGCGGGCAGGGTGGCCGCCGACCGTGGTTCCGAGGCGGAGGGCGACCGTCTGTTCGGTGACCTCTTCGTGGGTGCGCGTCGCGGAGCCGTCGGCCCAGGGGTCGAGGGTGGCGATGCGGTAGCCGAGGCCGGCGGTGGCGCTGCCGATGGCATGGTCGTAGCCGGCCTCCGCAGACCAACCGGCCTGGAGGCGGTCGGTGGAGCCGACGGTCTCGTAGCTTGTGGCCACCTGCGCCGCCTGTGCGAGGAGCGAGAAGCCAGCGGCGGCGACACGGAGGTCGAGGGCGGTACCGGTGTCGCTCTCTTGGTAGCGGTCGGGGAGTGCGCCACCCGTGCGGGCATTCACGAAGCCGGCGGCGCCAAGCGTGACGAGCTCAGTGTAGGCCAATTCGATGCGGCCGCCGAAGGCGACGCTGGGGTTGTCGTTGAGCTGCTGGTTGGCGCCGTTGCCGTTCCAGGCGCCGGCACGGACCCGCACCGTGAGGTCGCCCGCGGTGATGCCGGTGCCGCTGTTGACCTCCGCTCCGATGCCTCGGTCGAGTGCCAGTCCCGGCGTCTCGAAGCCTGCGCCGAGGGCGACGCCGGAGGCGAGGAGGGAGGCGGTGGCGAAGGGGTAGGCCTCGGGGTCACGGGTGGACTCGGCGAGGAAGCCGGGCCGGAACTGACCAGCGCGGAGTACGAGGGTCGTGATGGGCGCGTAGCTGAGCCAGCCGTCGCGGACGCGGGCATCGAGCGTGCCAGACGGCGTTGTGCCGTTCGACTCGATGTCGGTCGCGCCCTCGACGCTCAGCCGGGCCGCGAATCCTGCGGGGTTGGTTGCATCGAGGATGAGGCGGGCGTTGCGGAGCGCGAAGCCGTCGTAGCGGCCGACGAAGTCGTAGCGCTCGTCGTCTGCGACCTTGTCGAAGCCGGCGCCCAACAGGCCGTGAAGCTGCACATCCCAAGCAGGTGCCGCCGGGCTCTCGTCGGCACGGGCAGAAGCGACCGGGAGGATAGCGAGGGTGAGCAGCGTCGCGGCGAGTGCGGAGATTCTCATGGAGGCCTGTTGCGTGGAGTGTCGGCGGTCGCGGACCGCGGTTGGTTGTTCGCCTTTTGGACGATGGCAGGCGCTGCTGCAAGCGCCATCGCCACCGAGGCGACGCGAAGTGCGTCGCCGTTGGCTTTGCGTGACAGAACGCACAGCGCTGTTGCGAATCTTTGGTGACAGTGGCGCTTCCGGTTGCCTACCGACGGGCGCTCGTGACAGAGGGCCGCGGTCTCTCTGCAAGGATCTCTCATGGAAGCGAGTCGGGTCGATGATATCGTGATCGGTGGCGGCATCCTCGGCCTCACGACCGCCTGGCATCTGCAACGATTGGGACGCAAGGTGCGGGTGCTCGAGCGGGGCCACCGGGCGCAGGGCGCCTCCATCCGCAACTTCGGGATGCTCTGGCCGGTGGGGCAGCCGCCCGGCGAGCGGCTCGAGACGGCGCTCCGGAGCCGCGCCTTCTGGCTCGAGGCCCTTGCCGACGCCGGTATCTGGAGCGAGCCGCAGGGGTCGCTCCATGCGGTCTATCACCCGCTCGAGGCGCAGCTCCTGCGCGAGTTCGCCACGGGCGCCGACGAGCGCGGCTACTCCGTCTCGTTGCTCACGGCCGACGAGGCGCTCGAGCGCTCTCCGCGGCTGCGGCCAGAGGGTCTCCTCGGCGCCATCTTCAGCGCCACAGAGGTCTGCGTCGATCCCCGCCTCGCGGTCGCCGGTTTCACCCGCCGCCTGCAGGAGCTCGGCGTGGAGTTCTGCTTCCAGACGGCGGCGACAGCGGTCAGCGACGGTGTCGTCGAGGCCGCCGGCGTGACCCACCGCGCAGCGCAGGTCTGGGTCTGCACGGGCGACGACATGAGCGGCCTCTTCGCGCAGGAGATCAAGGCGCTTGGCCTCGTCCCCTGCAAGCTGCAGATGATGCGCACCGGCCCTGTCGATGGCGGCGAGCGCATTGGCCCCATGCTCGCGGCTGGCCTGACGTTGGCCCACTACGGCTCCTTCGCCCACTGCCCGTCGCTGCCCGCGTTGAAGGCGTCGCTTGCGGAGCGCCATCCCGGCTACGACGAGCGGGGCATCCATGTGATGGTCTCACAGACGCCGGCCGGCGAGCTGACCATCGGAGATTCGCACGAGTATGGCGCAGTCATCGACCCCTTCAACAAGGTCGAAATCGACGCGATGATTTTGGACTACCTCGACCGCTTCTTCGACCGTCGAGGCGCCCAGGTGGTTTCGCACTGGAACGGCATCTACGCCAAGCACCCCACGCAGGCCTGGACGGTCCTTCACCCGGAGCCGCGCGCCCACATCATTACGGGCGTCGGCGGCGCGGGCATGACCCTCTCCTTCGGCGTGACCGACCGGGTGGTGCGCGACGTGCTGGGCTAGCCGCGCGCTAGCTATCCGCGTCGCGCTCGCCGACCACGCTCAGGTAGAGGTCTGAGAGGGTGGGGTGGGGCGCAGGGATGTTGGCCGCCAGCTCCGCCCGGTTCCAGGTGGCTGCGACAATGCCATGGTGCAGCACCACAACGCGGTCGGAGATGCGCTGCACATGGTCGAGCTGGTGACTGGTCATGAGCACGCTGCCGCCGCCGTCGCGGTAGGCGAAGATGGCCTCGTCGGCCCGACGCATGACGGCTGCATCCAGACCGGCGTAGGCCTCGTCGAGCAGCAGCAGCGATGGGTTGCCCGCCAGCGCGCAGCCGATGGCAACAAGCTGCTTCTGGCCGCCCGAGAGCTGCGCAATCCGCTTCTGCTCTGAGCCGCGCGGGCCTACGCGCTGGAGCCAGTCGCTTGCGTGAGCGCGCGCCGCCTCTGTGGTGAGGCCGCGCAGCCGGCCCGCGAGTTCAATCATCTCGAGCGGCGAGAGCCGCTCAAAGAGCGGGGCATCCTGCGGCACATAGCCGATGCGGGATTTGGCGACGTCGGGCCGTTCGGTCACCTCGGTCTCATCGAGCCAGATCTTGCCCGCGTCGCCCGGCTGAATGCCCACGACGATGCGGAGCGTGGTCGACTTGCCGGTGCCGTTCGGACCGAGGAGCGAGACGACCTCGCCGGGCGCTACGGTGAAGGAGAGGTCGGTGAGGGTCGCCTTGGCGCCGTAGCGCTTGGCGAGATGTTCGATGCGGAGGCGGCTGGTCATCGGGTGGTTACCCGCGTGGAGAGTTGGTTGAAGGGCAGCCGGAGCGCGAGCAGGGCGATGAGCGGCGCGATGAGCGCCGACGCAGGGACCACGGTCGCGACGATCACCAGCGGAAGGCGCAGCAGGGGCAGGAGCTTCGGTGCGTCGCCCTGCGCTGCGACGAGCCCCACGGCGAGGTGGACCGCTGCCGCTGCAGCGATGGGGAGCAGCGCGCCGGGCGTCAGCGCGCCGAGCAGCAGCATGGGAATCCAGCCCGCAGCGCGCTGGATCTCTGCCTCACGCGAGAGGGTACGGAGGGTACGCAGCGACTCACCATGCCCCGTCAGCCAGGCCCGCGTCTCGGCGAATCGCCAGTCGGTCTGCGGCAGGGCGCCAACGGAGAGCATGGCCGACAGCCCGACGGCCGCCACCAACGGTACGCCGCGGGCCGCTGCGAAGGCAGCAGCAGCGCAGCCGAACAGCAGCGCCCCCACGAGCCGCAGCGCGGGGGTACGAAGCCAGGAGCGGCGGAGCGCGTCCTCGAGCGGCGCAGTCTGGTCGAGCGGCGGCACGGCCACCTCCTCTTCGCGGGCCTGCTGCCGAATCGCCAGGTCGTCGAACATGCGGTCAAAGTCGTAGCAGCGCGCCAGCACCCGGTGCGCCTCGCGCTGCCATCCGCGAAGGGCCGAGAGCAGATGAAGCGGTCCCGCCGCCAACGCCAAACTGCCGACCAATGTCGCGGCACGGCTGAGCGAGGTGAGCTCGCCGTCACGCAGAAACTGGGTCTCCGCGTCGCGCACCGCGAGCCAGGCCAGGAGGCCCGCGATGAGGCCCATCACGATGGCGATGCCCGGGGCCTGTTCGATGAGCACCCGCGACGGCTTGCGGGCATCGAGGTCGAGCGAGCGCCCGAGCCCGGAGCGGCTGTCTGTGACAGCAACCAGCAGCGCCAGCAGCATCGCCATCGCGCCGGTCGGAACAACGAGGCCGATGGTCGCGGCACCTGGCAGCGTCGCCAGAAGCGGAAGGTCTGCCCGAAGCATCGCGACCGTGAGCGCCGCACCAAGCGCGCCGCCCGTCACCAGGGCCAGCGAGCCCCGCGCCACCATCCATCCCGTGAAGGGAAGGGCACGCAACGGCTCAAGCTGCGGCAGCCGGACGAGCCGGTCGAAGGCGGGAAAGAGCAGCAGCGCGACGGTGAAGAGCGCCGCGTAGAGCTCGAGGTCTGCGCCCGTGTCGGAGGCCGGCAGGCGGAGCCCCGCGAGGCGCGCCACCAGCCCCGCGAGCGGTAGCCCGACAACCAACGCCCCTCCGAGACGGCTCGGCGCTGCGCCGATGGCATGCGGAAGCCCCACGCTACTCACGGCGCCGCCGGTGCATCGGGGACCTTGGCGAGCGGGTTCACATAGTCGGGCACAGCGCCACCCTGCGCCTTCATCACGGCTTCGCGCTGCTTGTCGATGATGAGGATGCGCTGCCGTGCGACCTTGGCGAGCGGATGCTCGGGCGCCGAGCGGAGGAAGCTCTGGTAGAGCGTCTTCGCAGTGTCCTGGTCACCAATCTGCATGGCCCGCTCGGCCTGCGCGAAGGGGCCCGTGTCGATGCCCTTCGCCTCTGCGCAGGCTGTCAGAGTCGACAGCAGCGCGACGAGGCAGAGGCCGCCCCAAAGGCTCCTCGCAAGGCTTTCTGGCCCTTTGACGGCAAAGCGGCTATGCAGGCCGCCCTCCGTCAATCCGGGGCGAGGCAAGCTGCTTGCCAATCGCATACCCGGGGCGGGCACGACCTTGGAGAACGACATTGAAAACGGCATCTGAGCTCCACTGCGGAACGGTGGCCATTGTTGGCCGACCCAACGTGGGCAAGTCAACCCTTCTCAACCAGCTTGTGGGCAGAAAGGTCTCCATCGCGACTGCAAAGCCGCAGACCACCCGCAACCGGATCATCGGCGTCTCCACCAAGCCCGGCGAACACCAGATCATCTGGGTCGACACACCCGGCGTGCATCGTGCTGCCAACCTCTTGAACAAGCGCATGGTGACCGCCGCGCTCGACGCCGCCGACGGCACGGATGTCATCCTCTTTGTCCTCGAGGCCGCCTCCACCATCCGCGAAGACCGACCCCCCATCTGGGGCGGCGACGCCGAGGTCATGGAGCGGGTGAAGCGGGCTGCCGCCGACCGACCCATCGTGCTTGTCCTCAACAAAATCGACCTCCTGCCCACCAAGGAGGCGCTGCTCCCAGCCCTCGCGCGTCTGGGCGAGAGCGGCGAGTTTGCCGGCATCGTCCCCATCCGCGCCAACCGTGGCCACAACGTGGAGCGCATCGCCCGCGCCGTGGCGCCGCTGCTCCCCATGGGCACCCCCATCTTCCCGGACGACGTGGTCACCGACCGCGACGAGCAGTTCATGATGAGCGAGCTCATCCGTGAGCAGATCCTGCTGCAGACCCACAACGAGGTGCCCTACGGCACCGCCGTCGAAATCGAAGAGTTTGCCGACGACACCGACCTCGGCCGCATCGAGATCTCTGCCGTTATCCACGTCGAGCGCGACTCCCAGAAGGGCATCCTGATCGGCAAGGGCGGCTCCCGTCTCAAGGAGATCGGCATCGGCTCGCGCCGCGAGATGCAGCGGCTCTTCCAGTCCCGCGTTCACCTCCGCCTCATGGTGCGCGTGGAGGAGGACTGGAGCGGCAACGACAAGGGCCTCGCCCGCTTTGGTTACCAAGGAGACGAGCTGTGAGCCAGTTCCCAGGACATGACGACGAGGACGACTCCTTCGACGGCGGCGAGGCTGCTGACGACTATGTCGCCGAGTTTTACGACGGCATCGGCGACGATGACGAAGAGGTAGAAGGCGAGGGCGCAGACCTCCTCGAAGAAGAGGGGGAGTTCCCCGAAGAGACCGACACCCTCATCCCGCTGATCGCCATCGTCGGCCGGCCCAACGTAGGCAAGTCGCGGCTCTTCAACCGGCTCACCGGCACCCGCTTTGCCATTGTCGAAGACATGCCCGGCGTGACCCGCGACCGCCAGTATGGCGACGGCACCTGGGACGACCATGTCTTCCATGTTGTCGACACGGGCGGCTTCGAGCCCGAAACCGACGACAGCATGCTCAAGCTCATGCGCCGTCAGGCCGAGCTGGCCATCGAAGAGGCGCAGATCATCTTCTTTGTCGTCGACGGCCAGGTGGGTCTCGTGAATGCCGACCGGGAGATCGCCACCGTGCTTCGGCATGCAGGCAAGCCGGTCTTCATCCTCGTCAACAAGGTCGACGGGCCGCGCCAGGAGGTGGGCATCGGCGAGTTCTACGAGCTCGGCTTTGCCAACGTCCAAGACCTGTCGGCAGAGCATGGTCGCAACTTCGACATGGTCATGGAGCTGGTGCTCCCCATGCTGCCGCGGCAGGACCAGCTCAAGCGCGACGAGACGGTACTCCGTGTCGCCATGCTTGGCCGCCCCAACGCCGGCAAGTCGAGCATCGTCAACCGCATCCTCGGCGAGGAGCGGCTGCTGACGAGCGACGTCGCCGGCACCACCCGCGACTCCATTAACACCTGGATTGAGCGGGACGGCCAGCGCTTCCTCTTCATCGATACCGCAGGCATCCGTCGCAAGCGGAGCATCTCGCACCGCGTCGAGCAGTATGCGGTGGTGCAGTCTTTCAAGGCCATCGACCGGGCCGATGTGGTCTTCTACCTCATCGATGCCACCGTCGGCGTGACCGCCCAGGACCAGCGCATCCTCGGCCTCACCCACGAGAAGGGGCGCGGCATCGTGCTGCTGCTCAACAAGTGGGACATGATGAAGATGAGCGAGCCCGAGGCGCGGGCCTACCTCGCCAACGTGCGGGAACTGCTCGCCTTCTGCAACTACGCGCCCATGATGACGGTCTCTGCCAAGACGGGCCTCCGCGTCAGCCGCATCTTCGACCTGGCCATTCGGGTCCGCGAACAGTTCGACCGCCGCATCTCTACCTCGGAGCTCAACCGCTTCCTCGAGGAGTCGCTGCTCAAGAACCCGCCCAAGAGCACCGGCCTCAAGCGGCTCAAGGTCTTCTACGGCAGCCAGGTGGCGACCCGTCCGCCCACCTTCATGTTCGTCTGCAACGACGACCGGTTGGTTCACTTCAGCTACCAGCGCTACATCCGCAACTCCATCCGCGACACCTTCGGCTTCGAGGGCGTCCCGCTCAAAATCTTCTTCCGTTCGCGCGGCAAGAAAGAGGATGAGGGCAAGACCGAATAGGCGTTACAGCTCGGGCGTCGCGAGGCTGTCGACAATCCAGCGGTAGGAGAGGAGCAGCGCTCCGCTCCAGGTTGGTGAGGCGCCTTCCGTGCTGACCAGCGGCGTGTCGATGCGGAGCTGGAGGCCCGTGGCGTGGTCGCGCTCCGTGCGGAGATCGACGCCCAGAAGGAGGCCCGCCGTTGGCTGCAGCTCGTCTTGCCAACGGAGCCCGCCGCTGATGCCCGCGTAGGGGATCCAGGCGAGCGCATCCAAGGTAGCGATGGCGGTGACAGAGGCCGCCGGCATGAGCTGGCTTCCGTCGGCCGTGAGCGAGAGGCGGGCGTTCCAGGCAGGGCCGGGGAGGAGGGCAGCGGTGAGCGAAAGCGCCACCTCGGCAGCAGGCGCGGCGGGCTCATCGAGCGAGGGAAGGGCGGCGCCAGCCTCGATTGCGGGCGACCACTCGCCACCCCCGACCTGAGCGTGGGCAGAGGCGGCAGGCAGGCAGAGGAGCAGCAGGGCGCAGCATGCAAGAAAGCGGCCTCGGAGGGCGTCTGCGAGCGCCGGAATGCTTGACACCCTTTCTACCACCACACTACCTTCCACGCTCTTGCAGGGCTGCTGCGCGGCAGCCCCAGTCACCACACGATGAAGCGGCCTCCTGCGCGAGGTCCCCCATCACCTACCAGAGAAGTCTGCCGTGGCGCTAAAAATCAAGCGAAAGGTGGAGCTGCCCGCTTCCGAAAAGTCGGCCGTAACCAACACCGACAACCTCGCCCCCGGCGAAGAGCCCGTATTCGAAGGCGAAGCGGAAATTCCTGGCGAAGAGGTCACCGAGGCCATCAAGCCCGACGAGTTCGCAGTTGCTGCAGAGGGCTTCTTCGAGAAGCTTGCGGCACGCCGTCAGCAGGTCGTTGTCGGTGTCGGCCTGCTCGTCATCGTGATGATCGGCTATTCGATGGTGCAGAGCAGCCGCGCTGCCTCCAATGCAGCCTCTGCCAAGCTCGCGCTCGACGCTCTCTCGCTGCAGACCACCGAGGTGGGCGACGGCAGCGGCGCAGAGCTCAAGAACAAAGACAAGTCGGAGGCCCGTCGCGGCCGCATCTTCAAGACCAACGAGGCCCGCTGGAAGGCCGCGCTGGAGGCGGCGCAGGCCGCAGCCGCTGCAGGCAGCACCGCCGCTCTGCCGCTTGTGGCTGCCGCGCAGGTTGCCTCGGGTTCGGGCGATGCAGCCATCGCCACCTACCAGGCCGTGATGGAGAAGGCTCCGGCCGGTGACGAGGTGGCCTTCGCGCTCAGCCTCGCCAGCGCCCAAGCCTCCGCCAAGAAGTTCCCCGAAGCCATCGCCACCCTCGACAAGCTTGCCGCAGAGAAGCCCAACTTCGCGCTCAGCGCCAAGTACCTCAAGGCCGAACTGACCGACACCTACGGCGAGCCCAAGGCTGCGCTCGCAGCTTGGCAGGAGCTCACGACCGCATTCCCGGAGAGCCCCATCAAGGCTGTCGTGGATGGCCGCATCGTGCAGCTTGAGATCGACCTCGGCATCGAGGCCAAAGAGGGTTCGGGCGCCAAAGAAGGCTCGGGAGCGTGAACGCTCGGGGCCTCGTCGCAGCGCTGCTCGCAGGCCTCTTCGCAGCCTGCGGCGCGCCGCAAAGCGCGCCGAGTTCGCTGCTCAGCTTCGCAGGGCGACCCGTGCGGCTGACCACCCACTGGACTGCCGCCGTTGAGCCGCTCCCCGCGTTCGAGAAGAGCGCGGAGCAGTTCGGCGGGGTTGCCTATGACCCGGCATCGCAGACTGTCGTCGCAGCGCTCGCATCGGGACGCATCGTCGGCCTCGATGCTGGATCGGGCACCACGCGTTGGACCATCGAGGGTGAGGCGCCTACCGGCGGTGCGCCAGTCATCGCGGAGGGCATCGCCTACATTGGCGTCCACGACGGAACCTTCCGCGCCATCCGTGCGACCACGGGCGAAGTGGTCTGGAAGGCAACTGTCGCGGGGTCCTTCAACAGCAGCCCACTCGTCACCGGCGACCTCGTGGTCTCGGTGCTCTCCGGAAACGGCGTCGTTGCCCTCAAGCGGGCGACAGGCGAGGTTGCGTGGCGCCGCGACCGAGCTGCCAGCAACGCCATTGCGCTGCAGTCGGATGCCACCATGACCGCGGCCGGCGACGACCTCTTTGCGGGCTACGCCGACGGCAACCTTGAGCGGCTGGACCGCACCGGGAAGTCCATCTGGTGCATTCCGCTGGCGCGCAACGCCGACCGCTTCAAAGATGTCGACACCACACCGCTCGTCCTCGGCGATACCGTCTATGCAGCCTCCTATGGCGGCGGTCTCGTCGCGATCTCGCGGGCGCAAGGCTCGGTCGTCTGGCAGCAGCCCCTCAAAGGCATCTCCCAGATGGCGCGCACCGGCGACAGCATCGTGGTCATCACGGGAGATGCGCAGCTCCACTGGCTCTCGCCCGAGACCGGAGAGACCACCACCGCCTTCGCCCTCGAAGAGGTGGTCGCAGACGGCCTCGTTGTCTCGAACGGCTACCTGATGGTCTCGACGAGCGAGCGGGGGCTCTACCTGCTCGATGCCGAGAAGCCCTGGGTGCACGGTCGTCTCGATGCGGGCGCAGGCTTCTCGAGCCCGGTCGCAGTCTCAGGCAGCATGCTCTTTGCGCTGACCGACGGCGGCTCAGTCCTCCGCGTCGACCTTTCGCTGCTCTGAGGCAGCCTGCACTTCGCGCTGGATGCGGTCGTGCAACGGTCGGCCGCGCAGCAGCTCCATCGCCTTGCCGGGCTCGCTGACCGCAAAGCTCTCGGCCACTTCGACCGCCTCTGGTAGCGCACCGTCAAACGAGCTGCTGCGGGCGTAGTAGCCGCGGCCGAAGGGCAGGGCGACCTGCATGCACTTGCGCTCGCGACGGGTGTAGGTCCAGCTCCGCTCGTCGGGCCAGAACTCCGGCTGCAGCGGGACCAGCGCGCCCGAGGCGGCCGCGTAGTCGCGCAGCGCGAGCAGGTAGTCGAAGACGTCGCTTTTCACGAAGAGCTGTCCGCCGGGTCGAAGCCGCCGCGCCAGAATCCGCAGAAAGAGGGGTTCGAGGAGGCGCCGGTTGGCGTGACGGTCCTTCCACCAGGGGTCGGGGAAGTGGACATGGATCTCATCCAGCGAACCGGGCGCAAAGAGCAGCGGGACCGCAATCCGTGCGTCGGCCCGAAGCACCTCTGCCTGCTGCCACTTCCGCTTGTCGCGGCGCTTCACCGACAGATTGAACTGGGTGCCGTCGTGCTCGATGCCGATGGCGGGCCGGTCGGCGGTGGAGCGCTGGTTCAGCCCCTCGAGGAACTCGCCGCTGTTGCTGCCGATCTCCAGCTTCGAGGGGATGCGGTCACCGAGCCGCTCCCGGAGCGCTGAAACAGCATCGAAGTCTGCGCTGCGATAGTCGAGGTAACGCGGGTCGAAGAGCGCGCTCAGCTCGTTGACCAGTCCCGGCTCGAAGTCTCTCCAGACGGACGAAATCACGGATGAGCGCCGCTTCCCGAGCCTGCGCCCGAGCCTGCCTGCTGGGCCGCGACGGCGGCGGCAAGACGTGCCTGAAGCTCACGGTTGCGACCATCGAGCGCAGCCTGTTCCGCTGGCGTGAGTGCACCACTGCCAGAGCCAGAGCCGGCGGCGGCGGGTGGGCCGGCCAGCAGCATGACGCCGCTGCTCAGCGTGTGTGCGCCCGACCGCATGAGCCAGACAACGCCCACGAAGGCCACAATCAGCATCACGATGCGGAAGGCCCCCATGCCCGGCGCGCTGGCATGCTCCGGAGGTAGAAAACTACGCCGCATCGGGCTGGCCATCCGCATTGCGGAAATCGCGGATGAGGAGCTCCACACCCTGCTCATCACCCCGACGGGCGGCGCGGGGGGTGAAGGCGATGCTGAGGTTTCCCTTCACCTCGTCGATGCGAGAGGCCGCGCCGATGGCGATGGCGTCGAAGCTGCGGCCGCCAATCCGGACCTTGAAGCGGATCGCGTTGCCAACCACGCGGGGCTGCATCGCCTGCACGCGGCGGGCCTCGAATACCGGCTCCGCATTGCCGGCACCGAAGGGCGCGAGCGCCTCGAGCTCCACGACCACCTCGCGGGTCAGTTCGTTCAGGTCGACCGTTGCATCAATCTCGATGGAGCGGCCGGGCAGTTTGCCGTCCTCCAACTGCTCTTGAATGGCCACCTGCACCCGCTCGCGGAACTCGTCGAGCCGCGCAGCCTTGAGCGCGACGCCCGCCGCCAGCTTGTGGCCGCCATGGGTCTCAAGCAGGTCCCGACACTTGGCCAGCACGCGGAGCATGTCCACGCTACCGGGGCTCCGCACAGAACCCTTGGCTAGG
>CAIWGR010000671.1 GCA_903912275.1 uncultured delta proteobacterium | reverse complement strand
GCGGAGGTGTCGGCGCCCGAATCGGCCGTGGTGTCGGTGCCGCTGTCGGAGGCGTCGTTGCCCGCGTCGTCAAGGCCCGTGTCGGCGCCGCTGCCGCTGTCCGAGGCATCTTCGGTTCCGGCATCTGCAGCGGTGTCGCCGGTCGCATCCTCGCCGCCCGTCGCGGTGTCTGCGGTGCCTGTGTCCTCCGCGACGAAGAGGCAGATCGGCGCTGCCGCGCAGCCGTCGTCGAGGCAGTCGAGCAGGCCATCTTCGTCGTTGTCGAGGCCGTCGTCGCAGCTCCGTTCGCTCACCCCTTCGTCCGTGGGCGAACTCTTCTCGATGACCGCACAGCCGGAGAGACCGAGGAGGGCGGCAAGGGCCATGAGGTTGCGCTGCGTCATGCGGAGGCCATGGTCAGAGACAGTGTCCCGACGAGGTAGAGCCTGTGCGCAGCCTCGGCAAGTTGGGCGCACCCTCACCGCTGCTCGGCAGCCCGCTTCTTGGCGGCAGAGAGCACGGGCAGACGCAGTGCGCCGCTCTTGGCGAGCCGCTTTGCTGTCTCGAGCGGGAGCCTCGCCACGAGCCGCTCCGCCACATGCACCGGCGTTACCGGGTTCTGCACCAGCGCCAGCACCACGGCCGGGTCGCGGTGCAGCGCGTCGCGCTCCGCCACCGCCACGACGAACTGCCGGCTCACGCTCCCCGACGAGAGCAGCTGCGCCAGCTCGCGCCCGCCGAGCTGCGCATTCTGGAGCACGAGCGGATGGAGCGAGGCATCGCGGTCGCGCAGAATCTGCCGCCGCTGCGACTCGCTGCCGAACTTGGCCCAGTGCATCTTCTCGGGCCGCGACAGGCTCTCAAACTGCTTGAAGAGCGGGGCATCGGCGCCGGCTGCTTGCGGTGCCACAGCGCCCGCAGCCGCCGCACGCGGCTCGTTGGAGGGCAGCTTCGCTGCCACCACCGCCAGCGCGAGATGGCCCGTCGGCGTCACGGTGAGCACCTGCCCATCGGCGGTCCCGATGGCCGCGCCATCCACCACAATCGTCACGGTCACCGGCGCATAGAGCGCAGGGCGCTCCGCCCCATCGAGGCGCCCCATGATGCCGCCATGCTCGGCGGCAGAGCGGAGGGCATCGCGCCATCCCTCAGCGGTGAAGGCCAGCCGAAGCGCCACCGGTCAGCCCTGCTGGATCTCGGTCTCCCAGTCCCCGGCCGCCACGGGCTCCGAGAGATAGAAGCCCTGCAGAAAGTCGCAGCCGAGCGAGCGGAGCACCGCCGCCTGCGCCTCGGTCTCCACCCCCTGCGCTGTCACGCTCTGATGAAGCGCATGGGCGAGGCGGATGAGCGAGTCGACGATGGCCGCCGACTGCGGATTGGTCCCGACATCCGCCACGTAGAAGCGGTCGATTTTGACGAAAGCGAGCGGCCACTGGCGGGCAAAGGCGAGCGACGAGTTGCCAGAGCCGAAGTGGTCGAGCCCCACATGGACGCCCCGCTCCGCGAGCGCCTCGATGGTGCCGTGCAGCAGCGCGGGGGCCGTGAGAATGCGGCTCTCCGAGATCTCCAGACCGATCCGGTTCATCGGTACGCCCGCGGCCTCTGCGGCCTCCGCGAGCCAGCTCACCACATCGGCGCGGCCGAGCGTCCGGAGGCTGAGGTTGATGCCGACGAAGAGGTCAAGGTTTCCCTCCGCCCGTCGCTCCGCGAGGAAGGCGAGCGCCTGCTGCGTGACAATCTCATCGAGCTGCGTCACCAGCCCCGTCTCTTCTGCCACATCGAGAAAGTTCCCCGCCTGGACCAGCCCTGCGACTGGGTCGACGATGCGGGCAAGCGCCTCGGCTCCGACCATGCGTCCCGAGGCCGCGTCGTAGATGGGCTGGAAGTGGGTGCGGATGCGCCGCTCCTCGATCGCAGCGACGAGGCCGCGCTGCCCCTCGATGCGAGCGAGCGCCTTGGCGCGTAGCTCCTCGCCGAAGACCTCGACGCCGTCGCGCCCCGCCTCTTTGGCCCGGTACATCGCGGTGTCTGCGTCGGTCAGCAGTGCGTCGGGCGACTCGAGCCCGGTCTGCGCCATCGCAATGCCTATGCTCGCCGACACGGGGATCTCGATGCGGAGCGCGCTCACCGCCTGGGTCACTGCGGCACGGATGCGATCGGCGACGGTGAGCGCATCGCCCACGCCGGAGAGGTTCTCGCAGATGGCGAGGAACTCGTCGCCGCCGAGCCGCACCAGCGTGTCGGAGGGCCGGATGACGGCGCGTACCTGCTGTGCCACAGCGACAAGCAGCCGGTCGCCTGCGGCATGGTCGATGGTGTCGTTCACCAGCTTGAAATGGTCGAGGTCGATGAAGAGCACCGCAACCGGCGTCTTGGAGCGCCGCGACCGTGCGAGCGCCGCCTGTAGCCGCTCCTGCACGACCGAACGGTTCGGCAGACCGGTGAGCGAGTCGTGGGTCGCCTGCGCCAGCAGCGCGGTCTCGACCCGCCGCTGATCCGTCATGTCGTGGATGGCAAAGACGGCGCCTACGAGCGTCCCCGAGGCATCGAACATGGGGCCGCCCCAGGCGCGCCGGAAGCGGATCTCATCGGGAGCCACTTGGATGGCGAAGCGGAGGTCTTCAATTCGTTCGCCGCGGAGCGCACGCGGGATGGGCGTCTGGTGCACATCGAGCGGCGTCACGCCGTCGTCGGTGAAGGCGGTGACCTTGGGCAGCCACACGTCGAGCGGCGTCATAGGTGGGATGGCGAACTTGTGCTTGTTCAGCAGCTCGTTGTGGATGAGGATTTTGCCCTGCGCATCGCAGACAATGACGGCGGTCTGCAGGTGCTGGAGGAGCTGATTGAAGAGGTTCCGCTCGCGGAGCAGATCGGCCTCGAGCGCCGTACTCTGCACCACCGCGCCGAACCGCCCCACCACCGAGACGCCGACCACGCCGGCGGGCCGCCAGACATCCATATGGAGCCGCCTCCAGTCGCTCCCGCTCGCCGAGAAGCGCCCGTTGATGCGGGTCATGCGGTCGAACCGCTGCACATCGTTCAGCGAGGCCAAGAAGCGCTCCCGCTCGTCCGGATGCACCAGCGAGATCGGCGGCTTGCCGACCAGCTGCTCCGGCTCCGCATGCAGCGTCTCCAGCACCGGCCCGACGATATCGAGGATGAGCCCCGCCACATCGAGCGCAAAGAAGACCGAACCGGTCGCCGCGAAGGCCGCGTCGAGCCACGAGGCATCGGGCGGAAGCAGCGCAAAGACCTTCTGGTCGGAGGTGCTGTTCATGGCCTCACAGGCCTTGCGAAGGAGAGCGGTGAAGCATCATCACACCACAAACTTGATGCGTGGGTCGCGCGCCAAAAGCGCCGACATGTGCTGGCTGCCGTGGAGCCCTGTCTGCACCTGCGCAAAGAGGCTCCAGGCATCGGTCCAGAAGGTAAGCTTGTCGTAGCGCAGCGCCGCGAAGACCTCGCGGTTGTCGAAGATGACCACGCCCAGCACGCTGCCGAAGAGGGTGCTCCAGGCCTGCTGCGTTGTCACCCGATCGACCGCCGACTTCTTCTCCAGCTCCTCACGGAGAAAGTCGAGGTGAAAGCCCAGATGATAGGCCTGGTCCTCCATAATCCCCGCCAGCACCTCCCGCAGCAGCGGGTCGTCGACCGTGTTGTAGAGCACGCGGAAGTAGGGCGCCGAGGCCATCTCCGCCGTCAGCATCACCATCAGCTCCTCGGCCCAGCCGAAGCGCCGCCGCAACCGGCGGAAGGCAAAGTCGGTCCACTGCCGCGACACAGGCCGCTCCTCCGCAGCCCAGAGGATCTGCGCCAGGTGGTCGGAGTGCAGCGTCTTCTCACGCACATAGAGGTCGATGACCTCGGCATATTCGCGGGGGCAAGAGGCACGCACCTTGGTGCGGAAGTCGAGACCGGGCGACGAGAGGCCACGCTGCAGCGTCTGCAGAGACCGGAGCAGTGGCTCGCGCAACGGAGACTGCACGCCGAAACCCGCATCCCAGTGGATGTTGCGCGGCCGGTTTACCGACTGCTCAAAATGTCTCTTCCACTGCATCGTGCCCATGGGGCCCTGCTCCTCGTGTTCGTCTGCTCACCATTGTCGCCCAGCACCAATGGATGTGCAGCCTATG
>CAIWGR010000670.1 GCA_903912275.1 uncultured delta proteobacterium | reverse complement strand
GTGCTCTTCGCGATCAACTTCTTCGGCACGCTGGCCACCCGCAAGGTCCAGCACATGTATGTGGCCATCTGGTTCTACATCGCGACCGTCATCACCATCGCCGTCCTCCACATCGTCAACAGCCTCGCCATCCCGGTCAGCCTCACCCGCTCCTACCCCATCTACGCCGGCATCACCGATGCCCTCGTCCAGTGGTGGTACGGCCACAACGCCGTCGGCTTCCTGCTCACGACCCCCTTCCTCGGCCTGATGTACTACTTCCTGCCCAAGGCCGCGGGGCGTCCCGTCTACAGCTACCGGCTCTCCATCGTTCACTTCTGGGCCCTCGTCTTCCTCTACATCTGGGCCGGCCCCCACCACCTCCTCTACTCCTCGCTCCCCGACTGGGCGCAGACCCTCGGCATGGTCTTCTCGGTCATGCTCATCGCTCCCTCCTGGGGCGGCATGCTCAACGGCCTGCTCACCCTCCGCGGCGCCTGGGACCGCGTGCGCACCGAGCCGGTGCTCAAGTTCTTCGTTATCGGCATCACCTTCTACGGCATGGCGACCTTCGAAGGTTCGCTGATGTCCATCCGGGCCATCAACAGCCTCTCGCACTACACCGACTGGACCATCGCTCACGTCCACTCCGGCGCGCTCGGCTGGGTCGGCATGATCACCTTCGGGATGATCTACTTCCTCGCCCCGCGCCTCTATGGCCGGCCGCTCTACAGCAACGCGCTGGCCACCGCCCACTTCTGGCTCGCGACGGTCGGGCTCCTGCTCTACATCGCCACCATCTATGTGGCAGGCCTCACGCAGGGCCTCATGTGGCGCCAGGTCACCGCGGCAGGCACCCTCGCCTACCCCAACTTCCTCGAAACGGTCACTCACCTCATCCCCTACTACTGGGGCCGGGTCATCGGCGGAACGCTCTACTTCGTGGGCCTCCTCCTCTTCGCCTGGAACGTCTGGAAGACCGCCAACCCCGGCCGCGCACAGAGCGCAGCCTAGGCCCGTCTCCCCTCGCCCTCTCTTCAACGCCAAGCCGCAAGGACTGCCGTGAGCAACCAACACAAAGAGTCATTCCACCGCAGGGTTCTTGAGAACAAGAGCCTGCTCTTCACCCTCCTCGCAACCGCAGCCATCCTCACCGGCGGGCTGGTCGAAATCCTCCCCATGTACTTCGTCTCCAAGGCCGGAGACCCGCTGCCCGGCATGAAGCCCTACACGCCGCTCGAGCTCGCCGGCCGCGACATCTACGTCCGCGAAGGCTGCTACAACTGCCACTCGCAGATGGTCCGACCCATGCGCTCCGAGACCCTCCGCTACGGCGCCTGGACCCGCTCCAACGAGTATGCCTACGACCACCCCTTCCAGCTCGGAAGCCGCCGCATCGGACCCGACCTGCAGCGGGTCGGCGGCAAGTACCCCGACTCCTGGCACTACGAGCACATGCGCGACCCGCGCTCCATCTCGCCTGGCTCCATCATGCCCAACTACGGCTGGCTCTACACCAGCAAGGTGAGCGCCGATGATGTCTCCGACTCGCTCGGTGGCATGAAGACCCTCGGTGTCCCCTACCCCGACACCTCCGCGGCCTACGCCGATGCCGAGATGAAGCGCCAGGCCGGTGAGATCACAGGCCGCCTCGCAGCGGGTGGCATCAAGGCCGAGCCCGACACCGAAATCATCGCTGTCATCGCCTACCTCCAGCGCCTCGGAACCGACTTCAAGCCGGTCGCCACGGCCGCTGCCAACCCCTGATCGGCGCACCATGAACACTGTCTTCACCGCTGCCGCAGAGGCCAACCAGTTCGGCTGGCTCCTCGGCCTCACGAGCGTCTTCTTCTTCGCCATGTTCCTTGCCTTCGTCATCCGCTGGCTGCTTCCCGGCGCTGCTGCCGAGGCGAAGGCTGCGGCTCTCTTGCCCCTCGAGGAGGACCCGAAACCATGAGCTCCGACAACCATCGCCCCGACCAGATTCTCGGCCACGCTCACGAAGCCGATGGCATCGAAGAGTATGACAACAAGCTGCCAACCTGGTGGCTCGGACTCTTCTACCTCACCATCGCGTTCGCCGTCTGGGTCTTCGTTGACTGGCATGTCGTCACGCCGCGCTCCCTCGCCGGCGAGTATGACTCCGAGGTCGCCGCCGCCCTCGCCGCGATGCCGCCCGCTGCCAAACCCATCCCGGTCGTCATCGACGCTGCCCACATCGCGGCAGGCAAGGCCGTCTTCGCCACCACCTGCGTCTCCTGCCACGGCGAGAAGGCGGAGGGCAAAATCGGCCCCAACCTCACCGACGCGACCTGGATTCACGGCGGCAAGGTCGAGGAGATCGAGAACACCGTATTCAACGGCTTCGTCGCCAAAGGCATGATCGCCTGGGGCCCCATCCTCGGGCCCGAGAAGGTCGCCGACGTCACCGCCTATGTCCACTCTCTGGGCGGTGGGCTCTAGCCCACGCTTCGCTTGAGGCAGCCGCCTACAACCGCTGCCTCGCCTCCTTGAGCACCTCATGTTGAACGACGGCTCCGGCAAGCGTCCGCCCATCTTCCTCACCCGCATCAACGGCAGGTTCGAGCAGCTCCACAAGCTGACGGGAACCATCCTCATCGCCCTCTTCTTTGCCGGCCCCTGGACCTCCTTCGGCGACCACCCCTTCCTGCAGGTGAACCTGCCCGAACGGCGCGTCTACCTCCTCGGCCAGGTCTTCACCGCCCTCGACACGCCCATCATCTGGATGGGCGTCCTCGTCGGCGCGCTCGGACTCGGACTCGCCTCGACCCTGCTCGGTCGCATCTGGTGCGGATACGCCTGCCCGCAGACCGTCTTCCTGCACGAGTTCGCACATCGCATCGAGGCCTGGGTCGAGGGTACCCGCGTTGCCCGCATGCGGCTCGCGCAGGCGCCGTGGAGCGCAGCGAAGTTCGGCAAGAAGCTCCTCAAGTGGAGTCTCTTCGCCATTGCGTCGCTCCTCGTAGGCTTCACCGCCATGGCCTACTTCGAGCATGCCGAGCGCATCGTCGACGGCACAGCCAGCGGCACCATCTACCTCCTCGCCGGCCTCCTCAGCGCCCTCCTCTTCGCCGACCTCGCCTGGTTCCGCGAACAGTTCTGCAACTACCTCTGCCCCTACGCCCGCATCCAGAGCGTGCTGCAAGACCCGCACACCCTTACCATCGGCTACGATGCGACCCGCGGCGAGCCGCGTCGCGGCACCGAGGCACACGGCGGCCCCATCGACCTCTCCGGCAACACCGCCTCCATGAAGGGGGCCGGCGACTGCATCGACTGCGGCCTCTGCGTCGCGGTCTGCCCGCAAGGCATCGACATCCGCATGGGCTTTCAGCTCGAGTGCATCTCCTGCGCCCGCTGCATCGATGCCTGCCACAGCGTCATGGAGAGGCGGGGCAAAGTCACCCTCGTGGACTACACCACGGAGGCCACGCTGCAGGGAGAACCGCTGCGCAAACTCCGCAAGCGCCCCTTCGTCTATGGCGCGCTCATCCTCGCGCTCTCCGGCGTGCTGGCCTGGCTCGTCCTGGACCACAACGAGCTCGACGCCACTCTCTCCCGCGCGCCGGGGCCCCTCTTCACCATGCTCGGCGACCACACCACGCAGAACCAGTTCCGCGCCCATGTGGTCAACTACACGGGCCAGCCGCAGACCTACGAGCTCTCGCTTCAAGGCCTCTCCGACGCCCAGATCATCTCACCCGCCGCCAGCATCCCGGTGCCCGCAGGCGCCGAGCGCGACATCCCCCTCTTCATCATCCGAGAAGCCTCGGGCGACAGCAGCCGCACCATCCCCTTCAACCTCATCATCCGCGCGGGCCACGACCAGGTCAGCCGCGCCGCCACCTTCAAGTCGGGCCACCCCGAATAGCCCCACGGAACCCCATGCGCTGGATCATTGCAGTCATCTGCTTCCTCGTCGGCATCGCCACCTTCGATGCCGTCGCCTTCCTCCTCTCCCTGCAGAACCCCGACCCCGTCGCCGCGGACTACGAACATGGCAAACGCTGATTGCGCCTGCTTCCACTGCGGCACGCTGACCGCTGCGCGAGCCGCCATTGTCCGCGGCGACCGCGCCTTCTGCTGCGAGGGCTGCGCAACCGTCTCCGACCTCGCAACCGAGGCCGACTGGGACCGCTTCTACGAGCTCCGCGACGGCTTCTCGCCGCGCCCAGAACCCGGCGATGTCTCGGGCTTCGACCACCCCGATTTCCTCGCCAAGAGCAGCCGGCTCCGCGACGATGGGCGCCGCGAAGCCGACCTGCAGATCGGCGGTCTCCGCTGCGCCGCCTGCGCCTGGCTCATCGAGCGCGGCACCAGCCGATTGCCGAGCGTCGCCGAGGTCCACGTCTCCTTCGGCACCGGCATCGCCCACCTCGTCTGGGACCAAGGGATCACCCCGCTCTCCGCCATCGCCCACCGCGTCGAGCAGCTCGGCTACCAGCCCCGCTTCGGCGGTCAGGCCCCCCGCACCGCCCATGCCCTCCTCGGACGGCTCGGCATCGCAGCCTTCTCCATGATGAATGTGATGCTGCTCTCCATCAGCATCTACCTCGGCTGGTTCCAGGGCATGGAGGAGCGCCACGCTGCCCTGCTCCGCTGGATGATCCTGCTGCTCGCGACCCCTGCTGCACTCTACTCCGCACAGCCCTTCTACCAGCGCGCCTGGGCCGGCCTCCGCGAGCGCACGCTCTCCATGGATGTGCCCATCGCGGTCGCCATCGTCCTGCTCTACCTCCACGGCGCCTGGGCCACCTTCGCCGGCCAAGATGGCTACCTCGACTCCATGACCATGCTCATCGCCCTGCTCCTCGGCGGCCGCTTCGTCGAGGACCGGGGCCGCGCCTCCGCGGAGCTCGCGGCCGGCGCGCTGCTCGCTCGCGTGCCCACCAACGCCCGCCGCGTAACCGCCTCGGGCACCGAAGAGGTCCCCGTCAGCGCGCTCCTGCGCGGAGACCGTATCGCGGTCGGCTCGGGCGCCATCGTCCCGGTCGATGCACGCATCGTCGACGGCCACGGATGGTTCGACCTCTCCCTCGTCACGGGCGAGGCCGAGCCCGCCCACCGCGCCTCCGGCGAAGAGCTCCCCGCCGGCGCCACCATGACGGAGGGCGCCGCGGAGTTCGAGGTAACGGCGACCGGTGACGACACCCTCATCGCCCGCCTCGCGCGGCTCGTGCAGGTGGCCCGTTCGGCCCGCGCGCCCGTGCAGATGCTGAGCGACCGCATCGCCCCCTGGTTCACCGTTGCGACGCTTGTCGCCGCCACCACCACCTTCACCGTCTGGTACAAGCTCCACGGCCTCCACGCAGCACTTCCACCCACCGTTGCAGTGCTCGTCGTCGCCTGCCCCTGCGCCCTCGCACTTGCCACGCCTGCAGCCCTCTCCGTCGGCATCGGAGCCGCCGCACGCCGCGGTGCCTTCATCCGAGACGGCGCGGTCCTCCTCCGGCTCGCCGAGGCCGACGAGATCGCCTTCGACAAGACCGGAACCCTCACGGCAGGTCGCCCCGAGGTTCTCTCCGCCGCCGACGAGACACTCCGCATCGCAGCCGCGCTCGAGCGCACCAGCGGCCACCCCATCGCCAAGGCCATCCTCCGCGAGACCAGCCGGCGCGGCATCGCACTCGACCGCTCCAGCGCCGTCGTGGAGGTCGCCGGCAAGGGCCTCTCCGGCAGGCTTGGCAACGACGAAATCTCCATTGGCGCAGGCAGCGACGGCCAGGTCGCTGTCCACCGCAACGGCCTGCTCGTCGGCCAGATTCAGCTCCGCGACAGGCTCCGGCCCGAAGCAGCCAATCTGGTTCGAGACCTTGCTCTCCGCAGCGCCATCCTCTCCGGCGACAACCGCTTGGTGGCGATGGAAGCGGGGCGCCTCACCGGCATCACCGAGGTCCACGCCGAGCTCACGCCACACGACAAGGTCGCCTGGCTCAACGACCGCAAAGCCGCAGGCGCCCATGTCGTCTTCGTCGGCGACGGCATCAACGACACCGCGGCGCTCGCTGCAGCCCATGTCGGCGTCGCGATGGGCGGTGGAGCAACAGCCGCCATTCTCGCGGCCGACGTCACCCTCGTCGAAGACGCCATCGCCCCGGTTGCCGCCGCCATCCGCGCAGGCCGCATCACCAAGGCGACGCTACGCCGCAATGCCATCGGCAGCGTCCTCTACAACGCCACTGCCGTAACCGCTGCCGCCTTCGGACTGGTCAACCCGCTCATTGCCGCGCTGCTGATGCCGGCCTCAAGCCTCATCGTCATCCTCGCCGCCCTCTCCATCGAACGGAAGCTCGCCCATGGACATCGTGCTCATCCTGCTCCCGCTCTCGACGATGCTCGCCGCGCTCTTTGCCTGGATGTTTGTGAGAGCCGTCCGTAACGGCCAGTTCGACGACCTCGAGGATGCCCGCTGGCGCGTCCTCAACGACGAAGAGCCGCCGCCACCCGACGCCCCAAAACGGACAGAGCCCCCGGCGGCCTGAACCAACCGGGAGCCCGTCGCAGGCGCGTTATCGGCGGCAGCCAACCGGCCGCCGGCGCCTCGCTAGACCTTCTTCGCCCAGGAGGCGCAGGAGCCGGCCGGATTGATGGGCCCCTTCACCACCTGACAGCCGCCACAGGCGTTCGGCTGACCGGCAACATAGAGCATACAACCGCTGCAGACCTTCGCCGGGTCCGCCGAGGCATCGACATACTGGAGCGAGCTACGCGTCGCAGCATCCGCCGGCGCGAGACCCGCCACATCGGTGCACACCAGCGCGCCACCACCCTTGCCACAGGCTGCCAGCAGCGAGGCCGCGCCTGCTGCTGCGCCGAGCGTCAAAGCACGCTTGAGAAAATCACGACGATCGACCTTCGAATCCTTCATCGGTTCACCTTGTCTGCGGAGGGTTTCTATCACCCGTCGGGCTCCGCGCTCCCAAACAGGCGTGCAAATCTGCACAAATGCCGTGTGACTTCACACGTCGCCCTTGGCCGTCTGCTGAAACTCAGCAGCCAGAAGCCGAATCTCCAGCCCGCGACGCACCACGCTCACCTCCACGGGACCGAACCCTGCGCGCGTGAGCTGTTGCGCCAGTTCATGCTGCAGCCATTCGAGCGAAAGCCCTAGGTTGGCCGAGATCGTGAGCGCGCAGAGCGTCCCGGCTCGGCGGGTCGCCAGCGATTTCACGCTCTCCACGAGGCCCTCCAACTGGGCGCGGCTGTTCTCCGAGGCAATCATGCCGGACAGGGTTTCAAGAGTCGTGCCGAAGTCGCGCTATCAACAGCCTTTCTTCTCGCTAGGCTCTGGCCCTGCACTTCGACCGTTCAATGCCCCGCGGAGGCTTCGGCACGAAGGTTGCAAACAGCACCCCGTCTTTCAGCTTTGCACCCTGCCGGGCGCCTCGATCCACCGAACTTTGAACGGGAGAACGAACATGGCAAAGAAAGGGAAAATCGTTGTCTGCGACGACGAGGAGCTCATCCGCTGGTCGCTCACCGAACACCTCCGC
>CAIWGR010000669.1 GCA_903912275.1 uncultured delta proteobacterium | reverse complement strand
GGTCGGCCCCAGATGTCGGCCCTCACCGCTGTCATGGCAGACATGGCAGCCATGTCTCTCGCCTGTGACCAGACCCGCGTGCTCAGCCTCTGGTACAGTTCGCCCGTCAACAACATCCTCTATCCGGGCGCATCGGCCGGCCATCACGGCCTCACCCATGACGAGCCGGGTGACCAGCCCACCGTCAACATGATCGTCCGGAGCATCATGGGCGACTTCGCCACCTTCGTGCAGCGGCTCGCTGCCGTGGACGAAGGCGACGGCACCCTGCTCGACCACACCGGCATTCTGGCGACCTCTGATGTCTCGCAGGGGCGGAACCACAGCATCGACGAGTACCCCGTGCTGCTGGCCGGCAAGATGGGCGGCTACCTCAAGCCGGGCCAGCACTACCGCTCTGCCAGCGGCGAGAATGTCTCCAAGGTGGCGCTCACCATGGCACAGGGCATGGGCCTGAGCCTGCCCTCCTTCGGCCACGACGCCGGCGAAACGAATTCGGTCGTCAGCGAAGTGCTCGCCTAACGGAAAGGGCAGTCCGGCCCCGGCCGGGAACAAAGCTGCGCCCCCGCGGTTTGAGCCTGCCGCTGATATGCTGCAACCTGCTCTGACTGCGCCTCTGCGGCGCTGTCACGGAGCCCGTTGCGCTTCCAAAGTCGGCCGTTTGGTGTAAGAGCGCGCGACGCTTCTGCCTCCGTATCAGACAGGCCCGAACGCTTCTCCCCACAGGGCAGCCACCATGTACTTTCAAGACCTGATTCTCACCCTGCAGTCCTACTGGGCAGCGCGTGGATGTGTCATCCAGCAGCCCTATGATGTGGAGAAGGGTGCCGGCACCTTCAACCCCGCTACCTTCCTCCGCTCGCTCGGGCCCGAGCCCTTCTCCGTCGCCTATGTGGAGCCCTGCCGCCGCCCTGCCGATGGCCGCTACGGCGAGAACCCCAACCGCTGGGGCGCCTACTACCAGTTCCAGGTGCTGCTGAAGCCCTCGCCGAAGGATGTGCTCGAGCTCTACCTCGGCAGCCTCAAGGCGGTCGGCATCGACCCCGAGGTCCACGACATCCGCTTCGTCGAAGACAACTGGGAGGCACCGAGCCAGGGCGCCTGGGGCCTGGGCTGGGAGGTCTGGATCGACGGCATGGAGATCACCCAGTTCACCTACTTCCAGCAGGTGGGCGGCATCCCGCTCCGGCCCGTCGCCGCCGAAATCACCTACGGCCTCGAGCGTATCTGCATGTACCTGCAGAACGTCGAGACCTTTGTCGACCTCCGCTGGAACGAGCAGTACTCCTACGCCGACATCCACCTGCAGGCCGAGGTCGAGTTCAGCCACTACAACTTCGACGAGGCCGACACGGAGCTGCTCTTCAAGCACTTCGAAGACTTCGAGCGCGAGGGCACCAGGCTGCTCGCCAAGGGGCTCGTCATTCCCGGCTACGACTGCTGCATGAAGGCCTCGCACTGCTTCAACGTGCTCGACGCCCGCGGCGCCATCTCGGTGACCGAGCGGCAGAAGTATATCCTGCGGGTGCGCAAGATGGCGCGCACCGCCGCAGAGTCCCACGTCGAGAAGCGCAAGGCGCTCGGCTTTCCGTTGCTCCGTGATGAGGCCCGTCGCATCGAGATGCTCGGCGGGGAGGATGCACAATGAAACTACTATTTGAAATCGGAACCGAAGAGCTCCCCGCAGGCGAAATCGATACCGCCGTCGAGACACTGGCCCGCCATCTCATCCGCGCCTGCGCCGACGCTCGCCTGAGCCACGGCGAGGTGCAGACCTTCGCGACACCGCGCCGGCTTGCTGTCCGCATCCACGACATCGCAGCCGTCGGCGAAGCGTCCGAAGAGACGGCGCTCGGGCCCGCGGTCAAGGCCGCCTTCGACGCGGAGGGCCGCCCCACCAAGGCGGCCGAGGGCTTCGCACGGGGCAAGGGAATCGCGGTGGAGGAGCTGCTCCGCGTCGTCACCTCGAAGGGCGAGTACATCGGTGCTGTCGTCCGCGAAGAGGGCAAGCCTGCTGCGGAGGTCATCACAGCCGCACTCCAGTCGGTCTTCACGGCCTTCGCCTGGAAGCGCTCCATGCGCTGGGGCTGGGGCACCGAGCAGTTCGCCCGGCCCATCCACACCATCATCGCGCTGCTCGATGGTGAGCTGCTGCCCGTCTCGTTCGCAGGCGTGGAAGCCGGTCGCGAGACCTTCGGCCACCGCTTCCTCTCGTCGGGGACCATCCGCTTCGAGCATGCAGCCGAAGACTATGCTGAGAAGCTGCGCGCGGCCCACGTCATCGCCTCGGTCGACGAGCGCAAGTCGGCCATCCGCGCCGGCGTCGACGCGGCACTGCGCTCGGCCGGTGGCATCCCTATCGTCGACGAGGGCCTCATCGATGAGGTCGTCCACCTGGTCGAGTGGCCGGTACCGATGATTGGCACCTTCGACCCCAAGTACACCGAGATTCCGCGCGAGGTGCTCACCACCTCCATGCGGACCAACCAGCGCTACTTCGCGGCCGAGACCGCCGACGGCAAGCTCGCAAACCTCTTCTGCTTCGTCTCGAACATGATTGTTCGCGACCCGGCCGTGGTGGTCGCAGGCAACGGTCGCGTGCTCGTTGCCCGCCTCGAGGATGCCCGCTTCTTCTTCAAGGAGGACCGCAAGCGCACGCTCGACAGCCGCCGCGTCGACCTGGAGCGGGTGCTCTACATGGACAGGCTCGGCAGCGTCGCCGACCGCGCAAAGCGCATCGAAGTCGTCGCCGGCCATCTTGCCACCCTGCTCTTCTCCGACGAGCCGGCAGTCGCCACGCATGCGACACGCGCGGCGCAGCTCTGCAAGGCCGACCTTGTCTCGGGCGTTGTCTACCAGTTCCCGGAGCTGCAGGGCACCATCGGACGGGCCTACGCGGCAGCCGATGGCGAGGCCGCAGAGGTCTCCGAGGCGATTGAGGCCCACTACCAGCCGAAGGGCGCCAACGACGCACCGCCGGCCTCGCCGGTCGCGATCTGCGTCTCGCTCGCCGACAAGCTCGACACGCTTGTGGGCTGCTTCGCGCTCGGCCTGATTCCCTCGGGCAGTGCCGACCCCTACGCCCTCCGTCGCTCGGCGATTGGCATCCTCCGCACTGCCTTGGACCGCAACCTCCGCTTTGACCTGCGCGCGCTGATCGCAGTCGTCGCAGCCGGACTGCCGGGCGACCTCGGTGCACGCCCGAACCTCGTCGCAGAGGTCACCGAGTTCATTCTCGACCGCCTCCGCAACCTGCTGGGCCAAGAGTCGCCGACGGACATCGTCGCAGCGGTGGTCGCGGTGGCCGAGAACGACCTGCCGTCGCTCCGGGCGCGCGCTGTCGCACTCAACGCGATGCGGATGAATGCCGACTTCGACCCGCTCGCCGCAGCCGTTCGGCGCGTGGTCAACATCCTGAAGAAGGCCGACGAAGAGGACCTGGCCGCAGGCCGCACGCTCGCCAGCGAGGGCGAGGTGAGCCCTGCCTACTTCGAGAAGAACTGCGAGGGCTCGCTCCGCGAAGCGGTCTGCAACACACTCCCGTCGCTCGACTCCGCCGTGGCCGCGCTCCGCTTCGACGAGGTGGCCAACCTCCTCGTGGGGCTCAAGCCCGGCATCGACCGCTTCTTCGATGAGGTGCTCGTAAACGCAGAGGACCCGCTGGTGCGCCAGAACCGGCTCGCCCTCCTCGGTCTCATCCGCACCGCCTTCATGCGCTTCGCCGACATTTCACGCATCCAGACGCAGGGCGCTTGAGAGCGATGCCACAGGCGCAAGGCGATGCTGGTTGCACCGCGCTCGCCCTCCCTGCTAGCAGGCCTTCAATGCGCCTTTGCTCCCTCATCGCCTTCGGCCTCGCCGTCTTCGCACTCGCGGCCTGCGATGAGTATCAGGGGCTCACTCCCGACCCTGCGAAGCTTCACTACCCGCTGGGTGTCGCCGTCCACCCGGACGGCCGCTTCGTCTACGTGCTGAGCACGAACTTCGACGGCAAGTACCGCATCGACGAGGGCGGTACCGTCTCGGTCATCGACACGCAGAGCGGCAAGATTCTGGACGGCCCTACGGTGCGCGTTGCCAGCTTCGGCGGACAGCTCCAGTTCACCCGCCCCACCGCGGACGGCCCCGGCCAGTTGGTTGCAACCACCCGCGGTGACGACGCCCTCAACCTGCTTGAGGTCTCGGCTTCGGGCGACCGCGTCTGGTGCGACGGCGATAGCTCCTTCGGGGCCCTCTACGATCTTGTCGCCGCTGCCGCGCCCACGGCACTGACAACCGCGCTCGGCCTGCCTCCCGCATCGGCAGACGGGACGGGCGCCAACTGTCTCGTGAGCGGCCTCGCTGCGAGCCCCTTTGCGCTCACAGCGCTCCGCTCGGAGTGGAGCCGCCCGCTCGCAGGCGACCGCTGGACCCACTGGGACTGGTGGGGTGTCGGGAGCCTGTCTGGAGCTGTGTCGCTCGTCGGAGTCCCAAACGGCGATGTCGCAAAGGCCACCACCGTCAGCACCACCGGCGTAGCAGCGGGGACCGCAGCGCTCGTGCGCGTCGGCGGCCAGCTCGTGGCAGCCGGTCGCTACGGCAACCAACTCAGCGTCATCTCGGCCGCCCAAGACGGCTCAGGGGCACCGGTCGCCCTGCAGACGACGCGCTCCATCACCCTGCCCTTCTCTACGACTACCGGAGCCATGGAGAGCCGCGGACTCGCCTACTCGGAACGGCTCAAGCGGCTCTTCGTCTCCATCAACCAGCCCACCGGCATCGCCACGGTTGAGGTTGGGAGCGACGCCGACGGCGGCGCGACGCTGGCCTTCTCCGGCCACCTCCCGATGCTCGGCCAGCCCACTGCGGTTGCGCTCCACGAAACCGCCGACCGCTCGCTCCTCTTTGTGCTGCTGCAGTCACGCGATGAACTGCTCGTGCTCGATGCGGCGACCGGGCAGACGCTCTCGCGCCTCCTGGTCGGCAACGCCCCCTCCGCCATGGCCTTCTCGCCCGACGGCGCATCGCTCTACATCTCGCTCTTCGGCGACGACGCCTTGGCGGTCGTCAAGCTCGACCCCGCCGACCCCTCTGTGGTGACCCTCGATGCGACCATCCGCTAACCTGCGACTTGGTGCGCTCACCCTCACCGCGCTGGCGCTGGC
>CAIWGR010000668.1 GCA_903912275.1 uncultured delta proteobacterium | reverse complement strand
ATCGGGCTCTTCCTGCTCGGTGTCCCCTTCGCCACGACGCTCGGTATCTTTGCCGGTCTCTGCAGTCTGATCCCTATCTTCGGCACCTTCATCTCTTCCGTTCCTGCCATCCTGCTTGGCCTCTCGGTCGGCCCCATGACGGGGTTGCTGGTGCTGGTCTGGATTCTTGGCATCCACCTTGTGGAGGCGAACATCCTCAACCCCAAAATCTTGGGCGATGCGGCGCAACTCCACCCCGTTGTGGTCATCTTCGCGCTGCTCGCCGGAGAACACACCTTTGGGCTCTTCGGCGCACTGTTCGCGGTGCCCGCCGCATCCATGCTACAGACCGCCTTCCTCTTCGCGCGCGAGCAGATTGCCCCGGTCGCCGCGCCTTCGACCGATGTTACCGAGCAGGTTCCCTCATGAAGTTTGAATTTGCAGCCGCAACCGACGTGGGGCGCAAGCGTGATCACAATGAGGACGCCATGTTCGCTGATGCTTCGCTCGGCCTCTTTGTCGTTTGCGACGGGATGGGCGGGCATGCTGCGGGAGAGGTTGCCTCGGAGATGGCGGTTGCCGAAGTTACCGCGGGTGTGCGCCGGCAGCTGGAGCGCATCCGAAACCTGATGAAGGGAGACCTTGCGTCGCGGCGCGAGGCCGCCACGCTCTTCGCCTCGGCTGCGCATAACGCCAACGCTGCCGTCTATGCAGCCGGCGAGAGCAACCCCGCGCAGCGCGGCATGGGGACGACGCTCACGGCGATGCTGCTGGTCGACGACAGAGCCCTCGTGCTCCATGTTGGCGACTCGCGGCTCTATCTCGTGCGCAACGGGCAGTGCCATCAGATCACCGAAGACCATACCCTTGCCACCGAACTGCTCCGGACCGGCCGGACCAAGGAGCAGACCGGAGCGAGCGAGGCGAATCTCGCCGCGCTAACCAAGGCGGTGGGCGTCTATCCCCACACCGATGTCGACACGCTGGAGATTCACCTGCTTCCGGACGATCGCTTCCTGCTCTGCAGCGACGGCCTCCACGGCTACATGGACGACTTCAACCTCAGCACCTTCCTCGCCCACTCCACACTCCAGAGTGCCCCGAGCGACCTGATCGCCTTCGCCAACCGGCAGGGCGGCAGAGACAACATAACGGCCATCAACGTCTTCACGGAACCGGCCGCCGACACCGCCGCCAACGAGCGCACACGGCTCACCTTCAACACGCTTCGGGCCATCCCGCTCTTCCAGTATCTGACCTTCAACGAGCTGCTCCGCCTCATCCCGGTCTGTCAGGCGCTCGAGGCCAAGCAGGGCGCAACGGTCCTGCATGAGGGCGAAGAGAGCGGCGACTTCTATGTGGTGCTTTCGGGCCGGGTCCGGGTGCACAGCGGGGCGCGTGAGCTTGCGGTGCTCGACGCAGGACAGCACTTCGGCGAGATGTCGCTTGTGGACAGCCAGCCCCGGTCGGCCTCCGTCGCGGCCCTGACCGACGCGGTGCTGCTGCGCATCGGCCGCGCCGCGTTCTACGATGTGATGCGGCAAGACTCGGTCATGGCCGTCAAGCTGCTCTGGAATTTCATCCAGACCCTCTCCGGCCTCGTCCGTGAGCAGAAAGAGCTTCACCTTGAGACCGTTGCGGTGCGGGGGATGGAGCGCCCCTACACGCGTGGCGGCAGCATCCCGGAGTCGTGACATGCGCCTGCTGATTCTCTGCCTTCTCCTGGCTTGCGTTGCCGCCTGCTCCAAGCCGATCGACCCGCTGACAGGCGGCAAACTGGTCTACTCGGAATCGTTCGATGGCTCGGGGCTGCCGACCGCCTGGAGCACCAAGTCGCCCGTCTGGAAGGTCGCGCAGGGCAAGCTGACAGGCGCCCGCGCAGAGAACGAGGGGGTCTGGCTATCGCAGCCCCTGCCGGAGCAGGTGCGGGTCACCTTTGATGTCTCGTCGTCCTCGCCCGACGGCGACATCAAGTTTGAGATTTTCAACGACGGAAAGACCCACCAGAGCGGCTACATCGGCATCTTCGGCGGCTGGAAGAACAGCCTCAACATCATCGCCCGGCTGAACGAGCATGGCACCGACCGCCTCGTGGGCGCCGCCGGACAGGCCGTCGTGAAGGACCGCGTCTATCACATGACCGTGGTGCGGACCGACAACCGGGTGCGCTGGTGGGTCGATGGCCAGCCCTTCCTCACCTACGCCGACGCCGCTCCGCTCCGCGGCGAGGGCCACAACCACCTCGGCTTCAACACCTGGCACGCGCCGCTCTCCTACGACGCTGTACAGGTCTACGATCTGGCTGCGCAGCCATGAGTGATTCGATGCGTATCGCCGTGGCGCAGCAGACCTCTACGCCCGACACCGAGGCAAACCTCTGCTGGATGGAGGTGCGGATCGCAGAGGCTGCAGCCGGTGGCGCCCGACTCATCGCCTTTCCGGAGAACGCGCCCTTCATGGGGCCGGAAGCGGCCCGTCTTGCTGCACCGGCGTCGGTCGACGGCCCATCGATGCAGCGAATCGCAGAGGCGGCCCGCGCTCATGGAATCGGCGTCCTGGTGGGCAGTTTTGCAGAGGCTGGCCCCGATGCTGGACACACCTACAACACCAGCCTCTTCTTCGACGACAGCGGCCGCCTGCTCGCGACCTATCGGAAGATACACCTCTTCGATGTGACCGTGTCGGCCGACACCGTCTATCGTGAGAGCGCGTCGGTTGCGGCGGGCGAACCGGCTCCGGTGGTTGTGGACTTTGAGGGTTGGCGGCTGGGCCTCTCGATCTGCTACGACCTGCGCTTCCCGGAGCTCTACCGCCTGCTCTCTGCTGCAGGCGCCGAGGTGCTCTTTGTGCCCGCGGCCTTTACCGTGCGGACCGGGATGGCACACTGGCACCTGCTGCTGCGGGCGCGGGCGGTGGAGAATCTGGCCTATGTCGTGGCGCCTGCCCAGGTGGGGACCCACTTCGGAACGCGAGAGACCTACGGCCATGCGCTGGTGGTCGCTCCGTGGGGCGAGGTCATCGCGGAGGCGGAGGGCGGCGCCGGGCTGATCTTCGCCGAGCTCAAGCGTGAGCGGGTTGCCGCGGTTCGTTCGCAGATACCGGCGCTAGAGCACCGGCGGCTCTGAGCGGTCAGGCGGGCGGGTTCAGCGAAATCTGGAGCACGACCCACTGGCTGCGCTTGCGGCCGAGCCAGGCGCCGGCCTCGAGGAGCCAGAACTGAACGCCATACTTCTTGCGGAGAGGGGCGAGGGCTGCGTCGAAGGCAGGGCCGAGCGGGAGGATTTCACACTTTCCCTGCTGCCAGTCTCCGAGGATTTGGCTTCCGCTGACGTTGCAGCGGGCCATGCGGCAGGCAGGGTTGGCGGCGAGCCGCTTGACCTTGAACGAGGTGCCGTTGGTGATGACGACGAGGTGGCCCTGGTGACCGGCGACCCAGACCGGGGTTTTGACGCCGGAGCCATCCTTTCGGAAGGTCTCGAGGCTGATGTAGGCGGCGTTGGAGAGTTCTTCGAACGAGGGCATTGGGAGCTCCGAGGCAGGTTGCGGCAGCCTCTGGTCGAAGACGGGTCGCGACACAAGTGCTTGCCCGTGTGTGGCGGCTCTGCTAGGAACGCCACGTCTTTCATGCTCCCGCATCCGTGCGGGATCCGCGCTTCGGGCAACCTGAGCGCGGGGCGGCGCGAGCCTCCCGGCACCGCATGAGAGGCGCCTTTCCACAGTCTTGACGCGTGGATCTGGCAACAAGCCGGATGCATGGATTGATCGTGACGGAAGCCACACCACAGACCTTGGAAGAGCGCCTCGAAGAGGTGTTGCAGCGCATCACCGATGCGATGGGCCTTGAGATCTACCTGTTTGAGGTGCGTCCTCGTCAGGATGGTCTGCTCAAACTGGTGATTGACCGTCCTGGCGGCTCCGAGCCGGGGAAGGGGATCATGGTTGGTGAACTGGCGCAGGTGACGCGCGAGTTTGAGGCGGTGCTCGAGACGACCGCGATGGTCCCGTTCGAGTACCGGATTGAGTGTTCGAGCCCCGGCGTGGAGCGAGAGCTGACGCTGGACCGCCATTTCGCGGGCGCTGTGGGCAGCCGGATTCGCGCGACGCTTCGAGCGCCCGACGCATCCGGCCGCGGTGTTTTCGAAGGTCTTCTTCTGGCCTGGGACGGCGCGACCGTGACCATCGAAGATGCCAGCGGCCCGCAAACGGTAGACCGCGAGGCCATCCGCCGCGCCAAAGTCCTCTTTCAATTTGTAAACCCCAAGCCAACGGGGCCTGCGCCGAAGCCGAGCAGCGGCAAGGCGAAGCGTCCCACCGGCAAGCCCAAGAGGTAACTGAGCATGAGTCTGAACATGGTCATCGAGCAGGTGAGCCGCGATCGCGGTCTCGACCGTGCGGTTCTTGTGGAGGCCCTTGAGGCTGCGCTGAAGACGGCTGCCAAGCGTGTGTTTGGCGAGCTTCGCGACATCGAGGCGCAGTTCAACGAGGAGACGGGCGAAATCGACCTCTTCCTCATCATCACCGTCGCCGAAGAGGTGGAGAACGAGGCGCGCGAGATCAGCATCGAGGATGCCCGCGCCCAGGTCGATCCGAACGCGGAGAAGGGCGATGAGCTCCTCTTCCAGATTTTCTACCGCGACACCGACGTCGACAAGGCGAAGGAGCAGGACAAGCGCTACGGCAAGCTCCTGCAGCTCGAGTCGGCCCGCCGCACCTTCGGCCGCATCGCCGCGCAGACCGCCAAGCAGGTCATCATGCAGCGCATGCGTGAGGCGGAGCGCCAGAACATCTACGACGAGTTCAAGGACAAGAAGAACGAGCTCATCACCGGTATCGTTCGCCGCTTCGAGAAGGGCAGCATCATCGTCGACCTCGGTCGCGCCGACGCCATCCTTCCCGGCTCCGAGCAGACCCGCCGCGAGTCCTACCGCCCCGGCGACCGGATTCAGGGCTATGTGAAGGATGTCGCCAAGGCGAGCCGCGACGCACAGATCGTGCTGAGCCGGACCGACCCGGGCCTCGTCATCAAACTGTTCGAACAGGAGGTGCCCGAGATTCACGAGGGCATCGTGAAGGTTGTCGCCGTGGCGCGTGAGCCTGGCGTCCGCAGCAAGGTCGCTGTCTACAGCACCGAGTCGGATGTGGATCCCGTCGGCGCCTGCGTCGGTATGCGGGGCAGCCGCGTTCAGGCTGTGGTCCAGGAGCTTCGCGGCGAGAAGATCGACATCGTACCCTACCACAGCGAGCCGGCCCGGTTCGTCTGCAACGCCATCAGCCCGGCGCAGGTCTCGAAGGTCCTCATCGACGAGGCCAAGCTGAGCATGGAACTCGTGGTCCCCGACGACCAGTTGAGCCTCGCCATCGGCCGTGGCGGCCAGAACGTGCGCCTCGCAGCCCAGCTCACCGGCTGGCAGCTCGAGATTTTCTCCGAGACCCGTCTCCGCCAGATGATGGGCGAAGCGAAGAAGCAGCTCCTGGAGTTCGAGGGTGTGACCGAGTCGATGATCGACACGCTCTTCACGCTTGGCTTCAACAAGGTGGAGGACATCTCGACGGCAGACATTGCCGAGATCTGCCTCCTCCCCGGGTTCACCGAGAGCACCGCGGCGCTGACGATTGCGGCGGCACAGGCCGTTGTCTCCAAGCCCAAGCGGAGCGGAGACGCGCTGTCGGAAGAGGACCTGGAGCGCGAGCAGCTGATGGAGATTCGCGGCATTGGCGACAAGGTCGCGGCGCAGATTCACGCAGGCGGCTACCTGACCCCGGTGCAGGTAGCGCTCGAAGACGACGCCAACCGCTTCGCGGCCCTCACCGGCCTCGACAGCAAGAAGGCGAAGCAGATTGTGGCGGCCGCCAAGAAGTGGCTCGCGCAACGTGGCGTGTCTGCCGAAGAGGCGACCGAGCACGAGGAAATTCGTGCTGTCTGGCTGGCGCTGAACCAGTCCCGCTACGACTCGCATGTTGAGGCTCACGGCATCCCCGAGGCAGATGCCGGTGGTGCTGACGCCGACACGGAGTCCTGACCTTTGGCACCCCGGGCACCGGCCGAGCAGCGTTGCTGCACTGCATGCGGCGAGCCGGCCGGTGAGGGGCTGCTGGTTCACTGGTTTCTCCAGTTGGACCATCGTCCCCGCGCCGATTGGAGCGGACGGGCGGAGCGGGTGAGCGGTCGCGGGGCTTCGGTTCACGCATCGCCCGCCTGCGTCGCGGCGCTCGCCAAGCCGGGCGTCCTCGCCCGCGTCT
>CAIWGR010000667.1 GCA_903912275.1 uncultured delta proteobacterium | reverse complement strand
TTTTCTTGAATAAGGCATCGGTGAACCTGGCTGCAAGTCGGATGTGGCGCTGGCCCGCCACGCTCGACGGGCCAGCCCCGCACGAAGGCTGAACCCTACGGCCCGGTGCAGCTGCAGCTGGAGGCCGGGGTGAAGCTGTTGCGCGGGGCGGGCGCTGACGCCACAAAGTCGGTGCTGTTGTTGTTGGTGTCGTCGAAGGCGGGCGAGGCGCAGCTCTCGTTCCGCTTTGCCGCACTGGTAGCGCTCAGCGTCGGCGCTGGCGCGCCGTTGCAGGCCGAGCTCGAACCGTAGGAGACATGGTCGCGGATCGTCGCACCGGTCGGACAATCGATAAGTCCCGCTGCCGTGGTGCTGCTGACCAAGATCACTTTGCCCGCTGTGGCGCTCATCGCAATAACCCCGGTCACATCGGGCGTCGGAAGGTTCGTTGTCCCGCCCGCTCCAGCGGCTTCCTGAATCAACAGGTAACCGCCCGCGGCGATGGTCACATTGCCGAGCGGCGTGACGGCCCACGTGGTGCCGGCGGAGCTCGCGTATTGCACCGACCAGCCGTTCAGGTTCACGCTGGTGTTGCCTCGGTTGTGGAGCTCGATGAAGTCGTTCTTGTAGACCGAACCCCCGTTGCCGCCACCGCCGAACACCTGGCTGATGACCACCTGGCTGCCGTTGGTCTGGTTGGAGCAGACACCCACCGTCACCTCGCAGACATTTGCGTTGAGCGTGTAGCCGGCGGCGCAGGCCGAGATGGTGCAGGCGCCGTAGCTGGTGCCGGTCCAGAGCTGGGTGCCGGCGGTGGCGTTGGCGGGCAGGGGGCTGCAGCTTCGGGTGTTGCTGGCGCAGAGCCCGCCCTCGAGGTGGAAGCCGGCGGTGCAGGCGCTTGCAACGCAGCTGCCGTAGGCGGTGCCGGTCCAGGTGGAGGTGGCCGCGGTTGCGTTGGGGCTGGAGCAGGCAATGACGTCGAGCGCGCAGCCGTTGCCGCTCACATGGAAGCCGGCGTCGCAGGTGGCCACCGTGCAGGGGCCGTAGGTGATGCCGTCCCAGCTCTCGGTGCCGCTGCCGTTCGCGATGGCGCAGCTCTGGACGTTGAGCGCGCAGAGGCCGCCCTCGTCGTGGTAGTCGGCGCCGCAGACACAGAGGTTGCTGCAGGCGTCGTTGTTGTTGTTGTTGCCGTCGTCGCAGAACTCCACGCCGTCGAGCTGGCCGTCGGTGCAGTAGTGGGTCTCGCCCCCGACGGTGATGCAGCTGCTGTCGCAGACCGCGCAGGCGAACTGGCCGTAGGAGCAGATTTCGGTCACCTGGTTGCCGTCGTCGCAGCTCTCGCCGGGCCCGATGAAGGTGTCGCCGCAGGTGGCGGGCTGGCAGGCGTTGGTGCAGCTGTCGAAGTTGCTGCTGTTGCCGTCATCGCACCCTTCGCCGGCCTGCACAAAGCCGTCGCCGCAGACGGTCAGGCGGCAGAGCGCGGTGCAGCCGTCGGTGCTCACGCTGTTGCCGTCGTCGCAGACCTCGCCGGGCTGCAAGAATCCGTCGCCGCAGCGGGCGATGGCGCAGGCGCTGGTGCAGCTGTCTGCGTTGCTGGTGTTGCCGTCGTCGCAGGCCTCGCCGGGCTGCAGGAAGCCGTCGCCGCACCGGGCGAGGAGGCAGCCGGTGGTGCAGCCATCCGTGTTGCTGCTGTTGCCGTCGTCACAAGGCTCGGCGCCGTTTACCGCGCCGTCGCCGCAGAAGGAGGCGGCGCCCGCGACCGCGACGCAGCCTGCATCGCAGACCGTGCAGCCCGACAGGCCGTAGCTGCAGCTCTCGGTCACGGTGTTGCCGTCGTCGCAACCTTCTGCGCCCTGGCGCAGGCCATCGCCGCAAAAGGCGGTGGCGCCGGCGTTCTGCGTGCAGTTGGCGGCGCAGACGGTGCAGCTGGTGAGGCCGTAGCCGCAGGGCTCGGTGAGGGTGTTGCCGTCGTCGCAGGCCTCGCCGGGCTGCTGGAAGCCGTCGCCGCACTGGCTGGTGAGGCAGGCGTTGGTGCAGCTGTCGGTGTTGCTGGTGTTGCCGTCGTCGCAGGCCTCGCCGGCCTGCTGGAAGCCGTCGCCGCAGCGGGCGAGCAGGCAGCCGGTGGTGCAGCCGTCGGTGTTGCTGCCGTTGCCATCGTCGCAGCCCTCTGCGCCGTTGCGCAGGCCGTCGCCACAGAAGGCGGTGTCGCCCGCCGCGAGCAGGCAGCCGTCGTCGCAGACGGTGCAGGTGGTGAGGCCGTAGTTGCAGCTTTCGGTGGCGGTGTTGCCATCGTCGCAGCCCTCGTCACCGTTTCGCAGGCCGTCGCCGCAGACAGGGCCGATGGCCGCGGAGCGGCGGCAGCTTGCGTCGCACACGAAGCAGTTTGGTGTGCCGTAGCTGCAGGCCTCGGTGATGAGGTTGCCGTCGTCGCAGTCCTCGCCGGACTGCAGGATGCCATCGCCGCAGGCGGGGAGGGCGCAGCTGTTGGTGCAGCCGTCGGTGGGGTCGGTGTTGCCGTCGTCGCAGGCCTCGCCGGCCTGCACAAAGCCGTCGCCGCAACGGGCCAGCAGGCAGCGTGAGGTGCAGCCGTCGGTCTCGGTGGCGTTGGCGTCGTCGCACTGCTCGGGCGGCTGCACGATACCATCGCCGCAGCTGGCCACGACACAGAGGTTGGTGCAGGCGTCGTTGTTGTTCGTGTTGCCGTCGTCGCAGCCCTCGCCGGTCTGCACGATGCCGTCGCCGCAGCGGGTGAGGGCGCAGGCGTTGTCGCAGCGGTCGAGCGGGTCGGTGTTGCCGTCGTCGCATGCTTCGCTGAGCTGGCGGATGCCGTCGCCGCAGCGGGCCAGGTTGCAGCTGGTGGTGCAGGCATCTGCGTCGCTCGCGTTGCCGTCGTCGCAGGCCTCGCCGCCGTTGGGGATGCCGTCGCCGCAGAAGGCGAGCACGCCGGGGACGAGGCGGCAGGTGGCATCGCAGACGGTGCAGGAGGCGGCGGCATAGCTGCAGCCTTCGAGGAGGAGGTTGCCGTCGTCGCAGGCCTCGCCGGTCTCGAGGCGGCCGTTGCCGCAGAGGGCGGGGCTGGTGCAGAGGCCGGCCTCGCAGAGGAGCGGTGGTGCGCAGTCGCCGGCGTCGGCGCAGGGCTGGCCCACGGGGCGGCAGCTGGCGGCCTCGTCGGTCTCGCCGTCGCAGTCGTCGTCGAGGTCGTTGCATAGCTCTTCTGCGGGCAACCGGAGCTGCTCGCAGCGGAGGTCGCCGTCGCAGATGATTTGGCCGTCGGCGCACTGGCCGGAAAAGCCGGTGCTGCAGCTATCGCCCACCTCGACCACGCTCTCGTCGGTCTGGAGGTTGCAGTTGTCGTCGATGCCGTTGCAGATCTCGCGCGCGCCGGGCTGCACCGCGGCGTTGTTGTCGTCGCAGTCGGGGAAGCTGCAGCCGGGCCCGATTCCGGCGCCGTCGTTGTCGAGGTCGATGCAGGTGGTGGCGCTGATGCAGACCGAGATGGCGTCGGTGCCGTCGATGGCAACGCAGCGCTCGTCGCCCGTGCAGTCGTCGGTGGAGGCGCAGCGTACGACGCAGACGCCGGTGCCGGAGGTCGAGATGGGCAGGCACTCGCCGGAGTCGCAGTCGGAGCCGATGGTGCAGGGGGCGCCGGCCGCGCCGGGCACCGCGGTGTCGGGCTCGCCCGTATCCGCTGCGCTTCCATCGGGCGCGGTGTCGGCGGCGGTTGCCGTGTCGTTGGCGTCGCTGTCGCCCGCGGCGTCTGCGGCGGTGTCATCGGTCGCGCTATCGACCGCAGCATCGCTCTCTGTCGCGGGAGCGCTCGCCTCCGCGCAGGCTCCGAGGATTAGAAGGGCGCTGAGCCACGCGAAACGAACCACCCGGAACTGTGTCATGCGAGACCTCCTGCGCGTCCGACCGACCGCTGCGCGTTCTGACCACATTCGGGGCGCGATGACAACGGGGCGCCAGAATGTGAAGGAGGCGCGACGATCGGCATTTGCTGCTCCGAGGGCGCGCCTCGCAGCCTACCCCAGCGCCTTCACGCCGCAGGCAGCGAGGTAGTCCCAGGTCTCGTCGAGGGCGGCGAGCTTGGGCACAAAGAGGATGGTCCCGTCGCGGCCGCGGGTGAGGAGGCCTCACGCACACTGCTGCT
>CAIWGR010000666.1 GCA_903912275.1 uncultured delta proteobacterium | reverse complement strand
GAGCTGCTCCACGCCCACATATTCCCACGGCTGCTTGCCGCAGTTGGCTCGTCCGAAGATGACCGGACCGCAACGCTGCTCGTCGCCGGTTGGACCGATGACCGAGATGCGTGCGTCGGCGAGGTGGTCGGCGAGGTGGGTTGAAAGACCTGTCGAGCCGACCGCGGCCACCTTGGAGGTTGTGCTCTTGCGCCAGCGTTCGAGCCGGCTGTCGCCCTCTTCCAAGGCCATGCGGAGGTCGTAGCCCGCGGGGCGGAGCGGCATTGCGGCAGCCGGACGTGCGACCACATCGACTTCGTCGGGAATCGCGGGGAGCGACGCGCCCAACGCCAGCACAGTGACGCGACTTCGGGGCCAGCCGTCGACCCACTGTTCGGGGGCCGACGCGTAGACCAGCGCGGGCACCTCCTCGCCGAGTGTCCATGGGATCTGGGGAGACAGGGGATGCGGGAGCGGATAGGCGCTCACCACGGAGGCAAGCAGCGCCACCGCGACGACCAACATCGCCACAGGACCCCGCTCCCTATTGACCCAATGTGCAAATCTGTTGAACAACGTGGCGACTCTCGCGTCGAGGCCGGGCGGCGTGGTATTCGTATGGCCGCTCGCGGTCAACGCCGGCACCTGCCGCGGTGGGCAACGAACTGACTGATTCTCTCCATTCCATCGTCTCGGAGTCGTCCCATGAAAGCACCGCTCCTCCTGCTCGCCGCCGCAGCGGTCTCCCTGGCAACGGGCTGCGCATCGCCTCAGCTGCGGGCCTCGCGTGAAGCCGGCGCCGCTGCCTCGGTGAGCAGCCCCGACGGGTTGGTCTTGAGCGCCTCACCCGGCGTCTGGCCCGATGGCGTGGCGCATGAGTCGGGCGTGGTGGTCTTCCGCGTCGAGGTTTCCAATGGGGGCAGCACCGTCGTGGACCTCCGACGCGACGATTTCGAGCTGGTCACCCCGAGCGGCGCAACCGTGCGGCCCATCCCGCCGATGCAGCTCTTCGGTGAGCGTTCGAGCGAAGACGGAGGGCTGCAGCTCGCATTGGCCGAAGAGATCGCAGACCGCGACGAGGCCACAGGCGCGTTGGTTGTCTCGGCCGGGTACCGGCGCACCGTGCGGAGGACCAGTACACCCATCTGGCGTTCGCCCTCCTACCCGCGCTGGTCGTCGCCCTACTACAGCCCCTACTCCTCGAACTACGCCTACGGCCCCGGGTTTTACTACGCCCCAACCTACGGCCCGCGTAGCTACACAACGCCCTACGGCAGCTCCGGCCGCTATGAGCGCTACGGAACCCCGCGCACCGAGTCGCCCCGCGCCGTGGCGCCGGTCTTCGGCGAAGGCGCGGTCTCGGGCCTCGCGATGACCGCCAGCCCCGCCTTTGCCTCGGTGATGCGCGACACGATGCTGCGCCCGCAGTCGGCGCTTGTGGGCACGCTCTACTTCGCCGCACCGAGCGACCAATCTGGCACCTACCGGCTCCGCTGGATGCCGCGCCACCAGATGAGCGCAGCGGCCGAGACGACGATGGAACTGCAGTTCATCGGCGCAGAGTAGTCTCGGCGGAGCGACCCGAGCGGCCGCTCCAACGCGGTCTCCGCCCTACGCGGGGCTCTCGGCGGCCGTGACCACCTTGGAAGCGAGGAGGCTCTCCACCTCGTCGGTGGTGACGCCAAGGTCGCGCAGGATCGCGCGCGTCTGCTCGCCCAGGCGAGGGGCAACGCGCTCCGACCAGCCCGTGCCGGGCGAGGTGGGCGGCCGAAGCGCAACGAGGCCATCCGGTCCCTTGGCGATGGCGCCACGAGCGCGGAAGTGGGCATCTTCGACGAGCTCGTGGAGTTCGCGCACGGGCTCGACGCAGGCGTCGATGGGGGCAAAGATGGCCGACCATTCGGCCAGCGTCTTGGCTGCGAAGACCGCCTCAAGGTCGGCGTGAACGCGGGCGCCCCGCTCGCCGGAAGCGTAGCCGTCGGTGAGCAGGTCGGGGCGACCGATGGCGGTGCAGACCTGGCTCCAGAACTTGGCCTCGAGCGCTCCCACGGAGAGGTAGCGACCGTCGGCGGTGGCGTAGTTCCGGTAGCAGGGGATGCCGCCTGTGAGCATCTCGCCGCCGCGGACCGGCCGGTGTCCCTCGGCCTCGTTCATGGCGACGACGGGGCCAAGGAGGGAGAGCACCCCTTCTGTCATCGAGATGTCGATGTGGGTGCCGGCGAAGTGGCGGGTGCGGTGAAAGAGCGCCGCGGCAATGCTGAAGGCGGCATAGATGGCACCGCCGGCGAGGTCGGCGACCTGGACAGGGATGACCGCGGGCGGATGGCCGGCCGGACCGGCGAGCGAGAGGACGCCGGCCAGCGCCACATAGTTGAGGTCGTGGCCTGCGCGGAGAGCGAGGGGCCCATCCTGGCCGTAGCCGGAGATGCTGCAGACGATGAGCTGCGGGTTGAGCGCGCGGAGCGCATCGATGCCGAGTCCGAGCCGCTCGAGGACGCCGGGGCGGAAGCTCTCGACGAGCACGTCGGCCCGCATGAGGAGCTTGCGCAGGACCTCGAGCCCTTCGGGGCTCTTGAGGTCGAGGCCGAGGCTCTCTTTGCCCCGGTTGACCGAAGCGAAGAAGGCGCCGTAGCCGGCAGCGTGGTCGTCGGTCCGCGGCGGATACCAGCGTGCGTAATCTCCGCCGTCGGGTCCCTCAATCTTGATGACCCGCGCGCCGAGGTCGGCGAGGAGCATGGTGCAGAAGGGGCCGGGGAGGAGGCGGGAGAGGTCGACGACGGTGATGCCGCGGAAGGTATCTGCGGGGAGGCCGGAGAGCATGGGCGTTGTCCTGCGAGGAATGGCAAAAACGACGACGCCCGCACCGGAAGCGGAGCGGGCGTAGCAGACGAGGTCGGGCTTAGCCCTTGGCGAGCGCCAGGACGTTCTGGAGCTTCATGGCGAGGCCCATGTCGCCCTTGACCTTGATCTTGCCCATCATGAAGGCCTGCATGGGGTTGCTGGCGCCGGAGATGATGCCGGTCCAGTCCGCAGTGGCCATGGAGATGGTGACGTTGACGTCGTCAGCAAGGCCGTCGACGAGGAAGCCGCTGGTCGTGCCCTGCTTGAGGTTGAGGGTCCACTGGCCGCCACCGTCGCCGGTGATGTCGAAGCCGAAGACAGCGTTCACGCTGGTGGCCTTCTCGACGTTGTTGCCAATGTTGTGTCCGATGGTGGCGAAGATTTCGGCGGGGGTCGACATGACAGCTCCAGAGGAAAGGCGGGCATGACGCATCTGGTCATGCCGCGTGAAGTTGGGGCAGGCCTCTACTTGCGCAGGCCAGCGAGGTCAACGGTTAGAAGGTGTTGGGGTCGCCGGGTGCGACAGGGGGCTGGCCCGCGGGCAGGCGTGGCTGCAACGGTGCAGGGCCGCGCGGCTGCGGGGCCGGCGCAAGCGGGGAGCCGGCGCCCGGGAGGTTGGGCTGGGTACCGCCAGCCGAGGGGGGCGGGAGCTCGGGGGCCGTGGGCGGCTGGTCTCCGCCCTCCGGCGCGGGCGCCACAGGGAGGTTTGGATCGGGCGGCGGCGGGAAGTCGCTGCGGCTGACGGTGAGCCGGTAGGGAGCAGCGCAGGCGTCGCCCGTGACGAGGCTGACGCGGGCGTAGAGGTTGCCGTTGGGGAGGTCGATGGAGATGACCTCCGCCTCGCTCACGCCTTTGCTCGCGGCTTGCGATACGAGCGCGCCGTCGCCGTCGAAGAGTTCGAGGGTGTAGTCTGCGGGCCCGCCCGGCTCGAGGCGAAGCGTGACGGAGGCGAGCGTCACATCGGCGCTGGGGTCTTCGGGGATCTCGACCCGGAAGACATCGACATCGCTGGGGGTGGCGATGTGGCCAACAACGGTGGAGCCGCTCAGGCCGCTGGCGCGGTAGACGAGCACCTCGTTGGGCATCGGGGCCGGCGGCTTTTTGGCCGGCTTCTTGCTCGGCTTGCGCGGCGGTGGAACCAGCGCAACGGCCTCCTTCGCGGTGTTGTTCGGCTCGAGTTCGTAGTTGGGGTCAGAGAGGGGCTCGAAGCGCACCTGGTAGCTGGCGTCGAGCGCCTGCGGCTGGCCGCGGAGCCGGACCCCGACGACCACGGGAGCGGAGGAGGAGACAGGGAGCGCGCAGAGCCGCTCCGCGGCGCCACTGGTGCCGACGTCGACGACCGTCTCCGCGCCGCCAGCCTGTGCGGGCGGCAGCGTAAGGATCAGGTCCATCCCTTCCGGCGGCTGCGCCACCACCTGCAAGACCGCGGCCTCATCCGACTCGACGCGGAGGTAGTCAACATCGGTGGCGCTGGTGAAGTAGCCGGTGATGGGGGCAAAGGCCGAGGCGGCGGCAACGACGGAGGCCTGCTCCACGGTGTCGTTCGGCTCGAGTTCGAGGGCGCTTCCTGCGGCCGGCAGCGGCTCCGCCGAGAGGGTGTAGGCTGCCGTCGCAGAGCCACCGACCGATGCGGTGAGTTCGGCCATGAGGGCGACCGAGGGGTCGCTGCCGTGGCGCAGGTTGGGCAGCCGGATGGGGTGCTGCGCGTCGCCCGCGAGACGGACGATGGGCGCCTGGGTGATCGGGTCGATGATGGTGAGCGCCATCTGCACACCGTCGACAGGCGTGACGACGAGGCCGAAGCCGGGTTCGTCGGCCTGCTTTGGGGGGAGCAGGAAGCGGTCTGTGTCGCGGGCGGCCTGCAGGCAGCGGGTGGCGCGCGACGGGATACCGAGCAGCTCGGTGATGGTGTCGTCGCTGTCGATGGATGCCTCGAGGTCGCAGGGGCCGGCGGCCGCGGCCTGCGCCAG
>CAIWGR010000665.1 GCA_903912275.1 uncultured delta proteobacterium | reverse complement strand
TAGATGCCGATGTTCACCTCGGTGATGAGCCGCTGCTCCGCCGTGCAGTCCTTGTGCTCCACAATCGCCCGTGCCCGCCCCTCGGCGTCACGAACAATGCGGCCATAGTCCGTCGGCCCATCCGCATGCGCCGTCAGGAAGCTCAGAAGCCCGCCCGAAGCACGGTGCGCGGCAACCAACTCCGCGATGTCCTCCGCGGCCACGTTCGGCACATCTCCATAGAGAATCATCACCGCGCCCGCGTAGCCCTCAAAGGCTGCCTGCGCGCTCTTCACCGCATCGGCCGTGCCCACCATGTTGTGCTGAATGTGGGTCGACACAGGCTGCCCCGCGAAGCGCTCGGTAAGCCAACCCTCCACCAGCGCTCGTCCGTGACCCACCACCACGGCAACCTCTTCTGCACCCAGCGCAAGCGCATGCGCAACAGGGTAGGTCACCATCGGAAGGCCGCGCACCTTGTGCATCACCTTCGGAAGCGACGAACGCATCCGCGTGCCCAGGCCCGCAGCCAGCACAACCGCTCGAAACGTAAGTTCGCTCATCGTCCTAACCCCTTTGTACCGCCGCCTCAGTAGGCGTGCAGCTCACGCATCGCCCGCGCCAAGTCATCGGTCTGCGGCAGAATCACATCTTCTAGGCTCGGCTCGTAGGCCACAAAGGTATCCATGCCCGCAACGCGCCGCACGGGGCCATCAAGGTACTCGAACAGCTCGTCCGAAATCCGCGCCGCAATCTCAGCGCCGTAGCCGAACGACATGTGGTCCTCATGCGCCACGATAACCTTGTTTGTCCGCATCACAGACGCGCGGATCGCCTCCCAGTCGTAGGGCGCCAGCGAGCGAAGGTCGATCACCTCCACCTCGATGCCCTCACTCTCTGCAACGTCCTGCGCAGCCTTGTAGGCCCGCTGCACGAGGCAGCCGTAGGTGATGACCGTCAGGTCGCTGCCGCTCCGAACCGTCCGCGCCTTGCCGAACGGAATCATGTAGTCGTCGCCCGGATCCTGCGACTTGTTGTAGGTCTGCCGATAGAGGTGCTTCGGCTCAAGGAACATAACCGGATCGTCGCATCGAATCGCCGTCCGCAACAGCCCGGCAGCATCCTGCGCGTTGCTCGGCATCACCACCCGGAGGCCCGGAATGTGGGTGAAGAGCACCTCGCCCGACTGGCTGTGATAGGGCGCGCCGCCCTTGAGGTATCCGCCGATCGGAACCCGCACCACGACCGGTGCGCTCCATGTTCCGTTCGACCGCCACCGGAAGTTCGAAAGCTCGTTCCGAAGCTGCATATAAGCGGGCCAGATGTAGTCGAAGAACTGAATCTCGACCACAGGCTTGAGCCCACGCGCAGCCATCCCGATTGCGCGGCCAATGATGTTCGCCTCAGCCAGCGGGCTGTTGAACACCCGGTCTCCGCCATGCTTCGTCTGCAGGCCATGCGTCGCCTTGAAGACGCCACCCTTGCCCTTCACCTTGCCCACGTTCGCCACGCGGCTCACGTCAGCCACGTCCTCGCCGAACACCACAATCCGCGGGTCCCGCGCCATCTCCGTCTGCAAGCAGCTGTTGATGAGATCAACCATCGTGCCTTCGATGCCCGAGAACTGCGGCTCCGTCGCAAACGCCTCGCTCGTCGGGTCAACCGTCGGCGAGTACATGTGGTGCAGCACCGTCTCAGTCCCGGGTCGCGCTGCCGCCATCGCCGTATCGGCCGCCGCGAGCACCTTTGCGTCCACCTCCGACTTCAACGTCGCAAGCTCCGCCTCCGTCAGCATGCCGCTCTCCACCAGCTTCTTTGCCACCGTCACAATCGGGTCGCGAAGCAGGTCGGCCGCGAGCTCCTCGGCGGGCCGGTAGAGCTCCTCGCTGTCCGACAGCGAGTGCGAGTAGGGCCGAATCACGTGCGCATGCACCATCGCCGGTCCCCTGCGCTCCCGCACATAGTTCACGGCCCGCTCCACCGCCGCATACGAAGCAAGCAGATCGCAGCCGTCCACCTCTTCAATGTAGAGGTCGGGGAAGCTGGCGACCAACGCGCTGATCGAGCCACCCGCCGTCTGCGCCTCAACAGGAACGCTGATGGCATACCCGTTGTCTTCAATCATGTAGAGCACGGGCAGCTTGAGCATGCAGGCGCTGTTCAGCGACTCCCAGAACTCGCCCTGGCTCGTCGTGCCGTCGCCCGACGACACATACATCACCTCGTCCGAATGCGAGGGAATGGAGCCGTCCGAGAGCGCAGCGACAGCCTCCACAATCGAGCCAACCTGCGCCGCGCCCGCAGCCTGCAGGAACTGCGTCCCTGTGCAGGAGCTCTTCGTCACAACATGCAGCGGACGGTGACCCCAGTGGCAGGGCATCTGGCGACCACCCGAGTTCGGGTCAGCTTCGGCACCAACAGCCTGATAGAGCACCTCTTCCGGCGTCATGCCGAGCGCAAGCATCAGCGCCCGATCCCGGTAGTAGGGAAAGAAGTAGTCGTAGCTCGGACGCAGGAGGTGACCAGCGCATACGAGCGGCACCTCATGACCGGCACCCGAGATCTGAAAGTAGATCTGGTTCTGCCGCTTCATCGCGATCTCGCGATCGTCCAGTTTCCGCGAGGTATACATCGTCCGGTACATCCCCACGACCGTCTGCGCCGACAGCCCCAGCTTCGCAGCCTCTGCCGCAAACCCGGTGCTGTTACCCGCCGTCGTATCCTGCTTCTTCGCGTTCTTCGGGACAGCCATCTCGACCTCGCTCCTCGGCCCGAGCCGGCCGCTGCCATCTGCTCGAACCCGTCTCTTCGTTGCGCCGCCGTCTATCTACTGCACCCTGCTTTGGGAAGCAGCGCGCGCCTCGACTTATGCCGCTTTAGACAACGCACCGCGCCACGAATGCCAGCCTACCGCACAATCAGATTTACGATCTTCCCGACGATGTAGATCTCCTTCACCACCTGCTTGCCGTCGAGGAAGGGCATCACCCGCTCGTTCGCCTTCGCCAGCGCGATGACCTCTGCCTCCGCAGCCCCCACCGCGGCCTCAATCGTACCGCGAAGCTTGCCGTTCACCTGCACGGCGATCTCGATGGACGACTCCACCAGTACGCTCGGGTCGAAGGTCGGCCACGGCGCATGGGCCAGCGTCGGACCATGGCCCAGCAATGCCCAGATCTCCTCGCCCAGATGCGGCGCGAAGGGCGAAAGAAGCAGCGCGAACTGCTCCGCCGTCGAACGCGCGATGCTCTCCTGCTTGGACAGCGCGTTCACCAGCTCAATCATCGCAGCGACGGCCGTGTTGAACCGCATCCCCTCGATGTCCTCGCCCACCTTCTTGATGGTCGCGTGCAGCAGCTTTGTCTCTGCCTCCGAGGCAGCGCCATCGACCACCTTCGGCGACAGCCCGCCCTCCTCGTCCGTCACCAGCCGATAGGCCCGACCCAGGAAGCGGTACATGCCGCGCGCACCGTCCGTCTGCCACGGCTTCGTCGCCTCGAGCGGCCCCATGTACATCTCGTACAGCCGCAGCGTGTCTGCCCCGAACTCCGCAACCACATCGTCCGGATTGACAACGTTGAAGCGCGACTTCGACATCTTCTCCACCTGCATCTGCAGCGGCGCGCCATCGGCCTTCGAGAAGGGCTTGCCGTCGCGCAGCTCCGTCTGCTCGGGGTACAGGTAGCGCCCCGCCTCATCCTTGTAGGAGAAGGCCAGGATCATCCCCTGGTTGAAAAGCCGCTTGAAGGGCTCGCGCGTCGAGACCAGCCCGCAATCGTAGAGCACCTTGTGCCAGAACCGCGCGTACAGCAGGTGAAGCACCGCATGCTCCGCGCCACCCACATAGAGGTCGACCGGCATCCAGTACCGCTCCTTCTCGGGGTCGACAAAAGCCGTCTCGTTGTGCGGGTCGATGTAGCGCAGGTAGTACCAGCAGGAGCCAGCCCACTGCGGCATCGTGTTCGTCTCGCGCACCGCATCGAGTCCCGTTTCGGGGTCCGTCGTATGCAGCCACTCCTTGGCACGCGCCAGCGGCGGCTCGCCATCCTCGGTCGGCCGGTAGGCATCCACATGGGGCAGGGTCAGCGGCAGCAGGTCGAGCGGCAGCGCCTTCACCTTCCCGTCGCTCGTGTGGATCAGCGGGAAGGGCTCGCCCCAGTAACGCTGCCGGCTGAACAGCCAGTCGCGCAGTTTGTAGTTTACCCGCCGCTCGCCGATGCCCCGCTCCTCGAGCCACCCGAGCATCTGCTGCTTCGCAGCATCGACGCCGAGCCCATCGAGGAAGCCCGAATTCACAAGCTGGCCGTCGCCGGCGTAGGCCGCCGCCGTCACATCGCCACCCGAGATAACCTCGAGAATCGGAAGCGAGAACTGACGGGCAAACTCCCAGTCCCGCTCGTCGTGCCCAGGCACCGCCATGATCGCGCCCGTGCCGTAGCTCGAGAGCACATAGTCGGCGATCCAGATCGGCAGCCGCGCGCCATTCACAGGGTTCGTTGCAAAAGCCCCCGTGAAGACGCCCGACTTCTGCTTGGCCTTCTCGCTTCGATCGAACTCCGACTTCCGCGATGTGGCCAGCACGTAGGCCTCCACCGTCGCACGCTCCTGCTCTGTCACGATGCGTGACACCAACGGATGCTCCGGCGCCAGCACCATGTAGGTCGCACCGAAGAGGGTGTCTGGACGCGTCGTGAAGACCCGCACCTGCGCATCGTTATGGCCCTCGACCGCAAAGTCGAGCTCAGCGCCCTCCGACCGGCCAATCCAGTTCCGCTGCATCGCCTTGATCGACTCCGGCCAATCGACATCGTCGAGTTCGGTCAGCAGCCGCTCCGCATAGACGGTAATCTTCAACAGCCACTGCCGCATGTTCCGCCGGAACACCGGGTCGCCCGTCTCCTTGTACTTGCCGTCCTCTACCTCTTCGTTCGCCAGAACCGTCCCCTGTGCGGGGCACCAGTTCACGGGAACATCCGCCTCGTAGGCCAGCCCACGCTCATACAGCTTCAGAAGAATCCACTGCGTCCACTTGTAGTACTTCGGGTCCGTCGTATCGATCTCCCGGTCCCAGTCGTAGGCAAGGCCGAGCCTTTTGATCTGCCGGCGGAAGTTCGCGATGTACTCCTGCGTGATATCCGACGGATGACGCCCTTCACGCATCGCCGCCCGCTCCGCAGGCAGCCCGAACGCATCCCATCCCATCGGATGGAGCACATTGAACCCCTTCATCCGCTTGTAGCGCGAAAGGATGTCGGTCGCCGTGTAGCCCTCGGGGTGGCCCACATGAAGTCCCGCGCCCGAAGGGTAGGGGAACATGTCGAGCACGTAGTACTTCGGCTTGGAGTAGTCCTCGGGCGTCTTGAAGGTCTTGTCGGCCTCCCAGAACGCCTGCCACTTCGGTTCGATCTCTTCGGGACGGTACTCAGCCATCTGCCTGCTCCACGCTTTCAAGAACGCTACACATCTCAAGGTGCGGAGCGTCTAGCACGCATGGTCGCGAGTTCAATCGGCAGAGCCTCCATCGTCCCCTTCAATTGACGCTCCCGAACCCGCAATCTATCCTCGTTTCGCGGTCTCTCTCCGCCTGCCACCGCGGTACGCATGCGCCTCGCTCTCCTCTCGCTCCTCCTCCTCGCGAACTGTGCCGCACCGGCCTCCTCTCGACAGGTCGCCAGGCTCGATGCTGCACGGCGCACGGAAGAGGAGCAGCGCGAGCAGTCGCGGGCCGACTTGGAAGAGCTCCTCGCCCGCGCCAAAGCCAAGGCCCGCGCGCCGCAACCCTCGGCGCAGCTCCCCGCTCAGCCAGCCGCTGCCCCACCAGCTCCGGCCGAAGCCCAGCCCGTCGACCCCTTCGACGATCTCCTGCCAGCAGGTCATATCGCAGCAGAGGTCATCGCCCGCTTCCACAAGGCCGGGCCGCACAAACTCCTCCGTGCCCTTGAGACAGAGCCGGTCAGACGAGACGGCAAGCTCCTGGGCTTTCGCGTCGTCTCGCTCGCACCAGACGCGGCCTTTCTTCGTCGCGCACAGCTCCTCCCCGGCGACATCATCACCTCCGTCAACGGTGCGCCCCTCCTCACGCCCGACGACTTCATGAAGATTTGGACCTCGCTGCCCACGCTCACAGCACTCGAGGTGAACCTGCTTCGCGGCTCCGAGTCCATCGCCAAACGCTGGGTCATCGACGCTCCACCCACAGCCTCGCCATGAGGGTCCGCGCCGCCACGCTCGCCGCGCTCCTTGTGGGCTGCCAGCAACTCGCTCAAGGCGACCCCGCAGCGCAGGCCGCGAGCGCCAGCGCGCTCGTCGGACGCCAGTTCGGAAGTGGTGTCGACGCCGGCCTCGTTGTCGCCACCGTCGGCGCCGAGACCATCACCGCAGCAGAGGTCGCCGCCTACCTCGACCTCTTCCCCGCGCTCACCACCGCCCAGGCCGTCGACGACCTCGTCGACCTCCACCGCGCCGCGACCGCTGCAGACGAAGCAGGGGCGGCCGGCCTCCAGACCGTCAAGCTCGACGCCGAGCTTCGAGGTAGGGCGCTCGCCTATCTCCGCCTTCACATCGACACCAACGACAAGGCGCTCGCAGTCAGCGACGCCAAAATCGAAGAGGCACTGAACGACCCCGCCTACTCCGTCTTTTACGGTCTGCCGGAGCGCGTCCGCGCGACCCATCTCTTGGTCATGGCGCCACCCGCGCCGCCGGCCAATGCGCGTGCCGCCGCTCTGCCGCCGGCAGAGAACCCCGCGGCCCGCGCGGCCCGCAGCAAACTCGCCGATGACATCCTCGCGGAGCTGCGCTCGCTCGGCCACCCTGCAACGGCGCTCGACCTTCGGGAGGCCTACACGCGTCACTTCGATGCGGCCAAGGCGCAGGGCATCGAACTGCACAAAGACGAAGGCATGGTCTTCCCTCGCCGCTTTTCGGGGCGACCCCGCTGGCAGGGAGCCGTCGCCCGCGTCGTCGACCCCTTCGCCGACGCCTGCTTCAACGCCAAGGTCGGTGACCTCATCGGACCGGTCGAAACCGAGTTCGGCCTCCACATCATCGTCGTCGAGGCCCGATACCCCGAGGTTGCGCCACCCCCAGCCGAGCGTCGCGCCCGCGTCGCCCGGTTCCTCACACTGCAGGCCCGCCAGGGCTCACTCAAAGCCGAACTCGATCGGCTGGCTGTCGAACAGTCCGTCGTTCCCTATCCGGAGAACATCCGCGCCGTCTCTCGCTCCGCAGTCGATCAGGTCAAAGAGCGGAGCCAGACTGTCGCTCCAGCCGCCAATCAGCGACCGTGACCCGGCCCGACGATCCGCGGTAGGTAGCTGCCGAAATCGAACTTCGGCGAGTGTTCAGGAACGTGGCACTTCTGGCAGCTTGTCTCCAACACTTCGCGATGCACCCCGCCCGGTACGTTCACCAGTGAAGGGTTCTTGATGTGGTTGCTGCCGGGCCCATGGCACTGCTCGCACTGCACATTCTCGAGCCCGCGCAGATTGCCAAGAACGCTGCCGCCCGGCTCGCGGTAGCCCGTCACGTGACAGCCAATGCAGCTCCGGTCGAACTCCTTGTTCCGCTCACGCAGCGTGTCGATGGCATGCCCGTGCTGCGTAGTCTTCCAGAAGGCATGCTCCGTTGTGTGGCACTTCTGGCACTCGACGACGCCCACATAGGAGGCGCTGCCTTCCGGCACCGGCGCAATCTCCTCCACCTTCGCCAGATTGATGGCCTTGAGCGCCTCGTTGTAACGAAGCATCGCCTCGCTCACTTTCGGTGCAACAGGGTAGCCAGGTTTCATGGCGACTGGCTCGAAGAGGTAATTCCGCTCCGTCGCAACAAACACGGGCGCAGCCGCGCTTAGCGTCTTCCGCTCTGCCACGTAGCCATCAAGCTTACTCCGCAGCGCCTTCACAATTGGCGGCTCGGCCTGGCCCGCCGCAGGCTTCGGCAAAGATGCCAACTGCCCCTCCGTCGTCGCGATGATCTGGTCCAGCCGCTTCCGCTCCGCCTCGCTCCCCACCCGGGCATTCTTCCACGGCCCGCTGCCGGTTCCGACCAGCTTCAGCCGGCCCAGATAGCGACCCTGGTCGTAGGCCTCCAGCGTCACCGCACTTCCAAGCTGTTCGCTCTCGTCTGTCTCACGCGGGTCCTTGCCGATGATGACAAAGTCTACACCGGCGAGCCCATCGAGCTGCTGCCGCGCGGCAACGATGTCGCCCGAAAAGAGCACCGCCACCGCCGTCGGAGCCTCCGCCGCAGGCAGCCGCTTCAACGCCTGTAGCGAAGC
>CAIWGR010000664.1 GCA_903912275.1 uncultured delta proteobacterium | reverse complement strand
CTGCATCAGGTCCTCCGCAGCGTTGGCACCGAAGCAGTAGATCAGCGCCGCGTCGATGTCGCCATGCTGTAGCCGCACCCAGGCCTCATAGAGCGCCCATGCACCATCCATCTCGACATGCGACTCCTCGATAGGCTTCGAAACGCCCACGCCATCCATGGCCATGAGCCAGGAGAAGGGGCGGCCAACCAGCATGTCGCAGCTGCCGGAGACGGTGAAGCCAATCTTGTCGCGCGAGATGCCCGCGCCGTCGGTCGCACGGGTGACGATGGTCTGAATGGTCTCAATCTCGTCGAGCTGCGAGGCCTCAGCCGGCGTCAACTCCACGAAGGAGACAATCGCGATCTGCTCGCGGGTTGTGTTGAAGGCAGACATCAGATGTGCTCCCGGATCTGGGCGAGCGGACGGTCGGGCTCGCCGGTCGGAACGAAGTAGCGGATGGTCTCGAGCGAGAGCTCTGCGTCGGCCTCATCGACCCACTCTGCACGCACCCGCATGCCCATCCGGACCTCGTTCACGTCGCAGCCGCCGACGAGGTGGAAGAGCGCCACATCGGCGCCGTCGAGAAGCACGCTGGCGCACACATAGGGCGGCTTGAGCTTCTGCCCTTCGAAGGGGATGTTGACGATGCAGAAGGTGGTGATGGTCCCCGTCTCGGGGAGCACACGCTCTTCCCCCATCGGGCAGCCGCAGGTGGGGCAGGCGCCGCGCGGCGGCACATAGACATAGTTGCAGGAGGGGCAGACCCGACCCACAATCCGCCGCTCCTTCATCCCCCGCAGAAAGCGCGACAGGTCTTTGCCGGCCCGCGCCCGGAACTTGAGCGACACGGGCGCCGCCATCGTGGTCACATCTTTGACCACAGGTTTGGTTGCTTCAGACATCGCTCCTCCTCACTTCACAGGTACAAAGCAGCGGATGTCGCGCAGGCTGCCCGTCCGGCTCTCCGACCAGACCAGCTTCACCCGCGTGCCGACAGGACAGGCCTCGAGCGCCTCGCAGGCCACCGCGTGGAGCATCGCCGTGCTGGCGCCGTCGAGCTGAATCAGCGCATAGGCAAAGGGCTCCTGCAGCAGGTGGCGCGCCTCAGGGGCCGACACCCAGGTCACCGCCGTCACAACGCCCTCTTCGGCCGCCGGCTCCAGCCCCGCAATCGCAGCACCCGTATCCGGGTCCCACTCCAGCGGCGGCACGACCAGCTTGCCCGACGCTGTCCGCGCACCGAGCAGCTTGCCATCACGCAGCGCCGTAAAGAAGGCGCTCATCACCGGACCCAGCGACCGCCGGTAGGTGTACTCCATCACATAGGGCGCCTCGAGGACGCCTTCGATTGGCTGCTGCATGCTCGCTCTCCCTGTGTGCCCGTCGAGGCACCGTGACCGCCCGCCCATCGGCGCGGGCCGCTCTGCTCAATCGATGACGAGGTTGAAGTAGATCTTCGTGTCCGAATCCGTGGGCTGGCCCACATGGATGTGCTTGGTCTGCTGGAAGATGGCCAGACCCTCATGGCTCAGCTCACGACCGAAGCCGCTCTGCTTGAAGCCGCCGAAGGGGTACTTCGGGTTGAGCAGGTGGTAGTCGTTCACCCAGACCGTGCCCGCGTCGATGCGGCGGGCAAGCGCGAGACCGCGCTCCACATCGGCCGTCCAGACCGCGCCCGCGAGGCCGTAGAGGCTGTCGTTGGCGATGGCGATGGCCTCGTCGTCGGTGTCGAAGGGGATGATGCAGACCACGGGCCCGAAGATCTCTTCGCGTGCCGCCTTCATCTGGTTCGTGACGTCGCCGAAGATGGTCGGCTCGTAGTAGTAGCCCTTCTCGAAGGCCTCGGGACGCTTGCCGCCCAGCAGGCAGGTCGCACCCTCTTCGCGGGCCAGCGCAACATAGCGCTCCACCGTGCCGCGCTGCCGCTCGCTGATGAGCGGGCCGAAGGTGTTCATGATGTCCATCGGGTCGCCGACAGCAATCTTCTTCGCCTCTTCGACGAGCCGCGCCGAGACCTCGGCAACCAGCGAACGGTGCACCAGCAGACGGGTGCCCGACTGGCAAATCTGCCCGCTGTGAAAGAAGGTCGCGAAGAGCGCGCCACGAAT
>CAIWGR010000663.1 GCA_903912275.1 uncultured delta proteobacterium | reverse complement strand
GCATCCTCCGGCACCGGCGCATCCGCAGCCAGCCCCAGCAGGTTGAAGTGCATCTGCATCACAATCTTCGAGCCGGCCGGGATCGGCAGCGCCGAGTTGGGCGGGAAGACCAGCGGCTGCTGCCCGGGCACCCAGCCCGCGATGGTCTCGCCGCCGCCCACGCCCGGCCCGCCAAAGCAGGTGTATCCCGGACCCGGCTCTGCCGCATCCTTGGCCTCGAGCTCCGCCACATCGCGGGCATCCACCCGGTAGAGCAGCACATGGTGCACCACGCTCCGCGCGCCCGGCAGAATGTTCGAGGCCGTGATGAAGGTGTCGGCCTCAAAGGTGTAGTCGAGCGGCAGGCAGCGGTAGTCGTCGGTGAGCGCCCGGTTCGCCGTGTAGCCCGTGGCCGTGCCAAGCGTCAGCGAGGCGGGCGGCAGGCTGACCACATCGGGCGCAGATGGCGCCACATAGTCGGCTACATCGCCCTCGGGCATGCCGTCGGTGAACCAGTCCTGCAGCGTCGCAATCTCGCCCTCGCTCAGCGCCCGGGAGTGCTGCAACGGATGGCAGTCTCCGGCCGGGAGCCAGGGCGGCATGCGCCGCGTCGTCACCGCATCGGCCAGCGCATAGCCCACCGCCTCTGCCTCGGCATAGGTCTGCAGCGAGAAGCCCGCCGTGCCCTCCGGGTTGTGGCAGCCCGCGCACTTCTGCTCCACGATGGCCCGCGCATCCTTATGCCAGGTGGTCACTGTTTCGCCCGAGCCTGCGCCCGTGTCGTTGCTGCCCGTGTCGGCGGCGCCGCTGCCGGAGCCCGCGCCCGTGTCGGTGGCATCGCTGCCCGAGCCCGTATCGGTCGCCTCGGTCGTGCTGCCGCTGCTGCGGCCTGTGTCGGTGCCGCATGCGGCCAAGAGAAAGAGGCTCAACCCAAGAAGACGCTTCATCGTGCCGCTCCGATCACGCCGGCCGAGATAGGCCAACGGTGCAGAGACACACCCTACCCCCTTTCGGTTTACCGCGGCAAGATGTCGCGCCCACTCACCCCAGCCCGTGCTGCTTCTCGAGGTGGGTCACAATCCGCTGCGCCAGGTCTTCGGTCGCAGGAATCAGCGCCGGCTCCAGCATCGCATTCACCAGCGGCGCCGTCGGGCCACCCGCCTCCATCATCAGCGTAAAGGCCAGCTCCGACCCCGCCGTCACCGCCGCCCGCGGCGCGGCCGACAGCGCCGCCTGACCACCGCCCTGACGGCCCAGGAACCAGCGGGCAAACCTCTCCACCAGCTTCTGCCACCACGACAGCTCCGCCTTCGCCGCCACAGGCGCTGCAGCAGCCGCAGCAGCAGCCGCACTCCCCTCCGCCGCGATCGCCCGGATCTCAAACTGACCCTCGCCGCTCACCGCCTCGTTGAGCCCCGTCAGCGTGAACCGCACCCGGTCCGGCCCGGCCCACTCGGTGATGTTCACCTCCAGCTCCACCGTCCGGCTCAGAATCCCCACATCGCCCTTGAGCGTCCAGAGGCTCTTCGTCTCCGTCACAATCGTGTGCTTCTGGTAGCCCGTGAGCATGGGCGCCCACTTGTTCATGTCTTTCACAAAGTCCCACACCGATTCGGGCGGAAGGGCGACGCGGAGGGTATGGATGGCTTCAGGCATGATGCAAACTCACGGTGGCCCGCAGCGCGGGCAGACAGACAGCCACCCGCAGCGCGGGCAGCGAGAAAACTACTTGGACTGCGCCGCGTGACGGCCCGCCACAAAGCCCCAGGTCATCGCCGCGCCAATCGTGCCGCCCGCGCCCGGATAGCCCGGCCCGAAGATGCTCGCCGCCACGTTGCCGGCCGCATAGAGCCCCGCCACGGGCTGGCCCGACACATGGAGCACCCGACCCTGCACATCGGTCTTGGGGCCACCCTTGGTGCCGATGGTGCCGGGGTAGATGGGCACCGCATAGAAGGGGCCCACCTCGAGCTTGCCGAGGTTGGGATTGGGCCGCTGCTTGGGGTCGCCGTAGAAGTGGTCGTAGATGCTCTCGCCGCGGCGGAAGTCGGGATCCACACCCGTCTCTGCGTAGCCGTTGAAGGTCGTCACCGTCGCCTCCAGCCCCGCCGCATCCACACCAATCTTGCCGGCCAGCTCGGCCAGCGTCGGCGCGCTCGCCACAAACTCGGGCGCCTTCATGCCGGGCACCGAGGTGATGAAGAGATACTTATCCAAGAACTGCTGATCCACGATGAGGTGGGCCGGCAGGTTGCGCGGCCCGTAGGCCACCGGGTCCTGGTCGAAGAAGGGCTTCATCATGTCGTTGTAGTTGTGCGCCTCGTTCGTGAAGCGCCGCCCCTCCTTGTTGACGATGATGCTGTGGG
>CAIWGR010000662.1 GCA_903912275.1 uncultured delta proteobacterium | reverse complement strand
GGCAGAGCTGCTGCTCGACAGCCTCGCGCTGCAGCGGCGGTTCCCGGAGATGAAGGAGTGGATTGGTCGCCTTGCGACGGCCCCCGTGGGTCAGGGCAAGCTGGCGCCGAAGCTTCGTGAACTCGGCGAACAGGTGAACTTCAAGGAGTGCCGCGATCTTCAGCAGGCCAAGAAGTTCGAGGAATCGGGACTCTGCTTCGTCGACTTCGCGCAGAACCACTTTGAATCCAAGCTGCTCGACAAGGCGCTGTTCAACGCAGCAGTCTCGTACGAGAAGATCTACAAGCTCGACTTCTCCATCTCGCTCTACGAGCAGATCATCGAGTTCCGGCCCGACTCCGAGTTGGTGCCCGACACCACCTTCGGCCTGGCGCAGACCTATCACCGCATCGCGATGTACGACAAAGCAGCCGACCTTTACGAGCAGTACGCTCGGACCAACCCGAAGGGGACGCAGGTCGTCAATGCCTCGGCGAACGCCTACCAGTTCCGTCAGGGACTCGGTCAGTACGACAAGGCAATCGCCAACCTGAAGTCCTTCATCAAGGTCTCGGACCGCGACAAGGCGAAGGAGCGCGAGGGTATTGCCGAAGCGAACTACCAAATCGCCATGATTCAGATTGAGCAGGGAAAGAGGGCAGAGGCCTCTGCATCGCTCGAGCGGTTCGTTCGTGAGGATGGCGCGGTTTCGCCGAGCCGCGCGATTGAGGCGCGTGTGAAGGTGGCGGAGCTCGCGCCTCCGGCGAAGGCCGTGGCGCTGTTCACTGATGCGCTCACGGCGGTGGAGCGGCTTGAGCCGGCGGTTCGTGAGACCCTGACCCCCGCGGCGCTCGATGCAGCGTCGAAGGCGCAGTTCACGCTCGCCGAGCAGATTTTCAAGAAGTACGAAGCGATTGAGATGAAGGGCGAGGAGGAGCAGGTCAAGGCCGCGCTCCGCCAGAAGGCCGAGGTGGGTACGCAGGCGCGTCAGGAGTTCGACAAGGTCCGCGTGTTCAAGCGTCCAGGCTGGATGATCGCCTCGTCGACGCGGACGGGCCAGATGTACATGGACTTCTACAAGCGGGTTATCGACACCCCGATTCCCGAGGGGCTGCCACCGCTGGTGGAGGAGGAGTACCGCTCGGTGCTCGAAGGCCAGGCATCGGAACTGAAGCAGCAGGCCAAGCAGTGGTTCGCGGGAGCGATTGAGGTGGCCCGCCGCACGGGCTGGTTCAACGACTACAGTGAGCAGGCGGCCAAGTTGCTGCAAGAGCTCGACCCTACCTTCAAGTCGTTGGCAGAACTTCGCGTTTCGCCTGGCTATGACAGCGTCGGATTCTATGCACCGGGCTATGTTGACCCGAGCGAGCAGAAGAAGGCAGGCATGCTGGGCGGAGACGGGACGGGCGCCGATGCGACGCCCTCTGCCACGCAGGCGGCGCCTGCAGCCCCTGAGGCTGCACCCGAGCCTGCCCCGGCAGCAACGCCCAGCGAAGGAGGTCAGCCGTGAAGCAGGCCAGAATGATGAAGAGCATGATGCGTGTTGCTACGGGCGTCTCGTTGCTTTTGCTTGCGGCCTGCGGCGCACCGCAACAGGTGCAGGTAGAGCGGCGGCAAGATACCGGCCCGGTTGTGGTCGAGCATGTGAAGACACCCGAAGAGATTGAGACAGAGCGTGTTGCGACCCTGAAGGCCGCACGGCAGGCAGCCTTTGATGCCTATGCAGACAAGGCCGATGAGGGCCGTCTGAAGCGGGCCGAGACGGCGCTCCGCACCGCCGTGTCGTTGGATGCGGAGGACCCGAACACCTGGTTCAACCTCGGTCTGGTGCTTGCGGAGCAGGGCGATACGACGGCAGCGTCGGATGCCTTCACGCGGGCGCAATCGATTGATCCCCAGTTCATGCGTGGCAAGGCCTACGAGGGCTACCTGAAGCTCAAAGAGGGCGATAACTCTGGCGCGGAGAAGGTCTTTCGGGACTGCATCGCTGCGCGTGAAAACGAGACGGGTTGCAACATCAACCTTGCGATTCTGCAGCGGCAGAAGCTGTTGGCCGCGGGCAAGCGCGACGCCAAGTCGGCGCAAGAGGCAATCGTCTTCCTGCGGTTTGCACTGGCTGGCGAATCCCTGAGCGCAGATGCCTACGCCAATCTCGCGCGCATCTACTTCGACCTCGGTCGTATCGAACTGGCCCGGGTTGTCTGTGAGAACGCGATCCAGCTTGGCTCGGACGCGGCGACGCTGCACAACCGTCTGGGCCTGATTGCCCTTGCGCAGAAGGATGTCATCACGGCCTACCGTGAGTTCCTCGCGGCGGTGAAGCGGGATCCTGAGTATGTGGACGCCCACATGAACATTGGCGCGATGGCGCTGAATTTCCGCGATTTTGAGGTGGCCAAGCGGTCGTTCGAGGCGGTGCTGGCCAAGCGCGAAAACGACCGTGACGCGCGTCGCTCCTATGCGGTTGCGCTCCGCGGCCTCGACGATGGTGCCGGCG
>CAIWGR010000661.1 GCA_903912275.1 uncultured delta proteobacterium | reverse complement strand
GGGCAGAGCGTGGCCCGCTCGTCCGACGATCTCGAGCGGTCCTGGCAGTATGCCCTCGAAGGCGGTCGCGGCCGGCAGGTGCGCGTCATCGTCGAGGGCTTCATCCACTTCGACTACGAACTGACCATTCTCACCGTCCGGACGCGGAGCGAAGGCACGCTCTTCTGCCCGCCGATTGGCCACCGCCAAGAGCGGGGCGACTACCAGGAGTCGTGGCAGCCGCACCCCGTGTCGGAGACCGTGCTCGCGCAGTGCCACGAGATTGGGCGCAAGGTTACCGAGGCGCTCGGCGGCTACGGGCTCTTCGGCGTGGAGGTCTTCGTGGAGGGCGACAAGGTCTACTTCTCGGAGGTCAGCCCGCGCCCGCATGACACTGGCATGGTCACCATTGCCACGCAGGAGATGAGCGAGTTCGAGCTCCACGTGCGTGCCGTGCTCGGCCTTCCGATTCACGCGATCCGGCTCAAGGCGCCCGGCGCCTCGGCGGTCGTGCTGTCGCCGGCCGCGGGTGTGAATCCGACCTTCAGCGGGATCGAGGGTGCCCTCGTCGATGAGACGGTGAAGGTGCGATTGTTTGGCAAGCCCGATGCGCGGCCCTACCGTCGCATGGGCGTGGTGGTCTGCCAGGGCGCTGACCCCTTCGAGGCGCGCGAGAAGGCCATCCGTTCTGCCTCCGCAATCGTCGTGTCGGTGGAGGCAGAATGAGCGCTCCTGCAGGTGTGAAGAGGCCTTCTCTGCGGGAGCGGTTGGGCGCTGGCCCGCTGGTCTTTGACGGCGCGATGGGTACCGAACTTTACCGACGCGGGCAGTTCATTCATCAGTCCTTCGACGGCATCAACCTGACCAATCCAGACCTCGTCGAGTCGGTCCATCGCGACTACCTCGATGCAGGTGCAGAGGTCATTGAGACCAACACCTTTGCGAGCAACCGCAGGCGGCTCCGCAAGGTCGGGCTCGAGGATCGGCACGACGCCATCCATGCCGCAGCTGTGGCCATCGCGCGGCGCGCAGCGGGCGACCGAGCCTACGTGGTCGGCGCTGTAGGTCCGAGTGGTGAGCGGTGGGACCGGCTCGACACCGCGGGACGGGCTGCCGCGGTAGACGATGTTGTGGCGCAGGCGGACGCCTTGCTTTCGGCCGGCGTGGATGGCCTGGTGCTCGAGACCTTCCCGACGCTGGCGGAGTGCGAGGCGGTTCTGCGTGCGGTGCGGCCGCGCACGCAGGCGGTTCTCTTCGCGCAGATCTCCTTTCTCCGGCACGCCGCGACGGAGGATGGTGCGTCGCCCGAAGAGGCGACCGAGGCGCTTCGTACGGCAGGCGCCGATGTGGTGGGCGTCAATTGCGCAGACGGCCCCAGCGAGCTCTTCGCCCTTGCGGAGCGGATGGTCGGACGAGGCGTACCGATCTCGGTGCTGCCGAACGCCGGCTATCCGAAGAAGGTCGACGGCCGCATGATCTACATGGCGACCCCGGAGTACTTCGGTGTCTATGCACGCCGGTTTTTGAAGCTGGGCGTTGCGGTTGTCGGCGGTTGCTGCGGCACTACGCCAGAGCACATCCGCAGCATGCGCGCCGCTGCAAAGATGCAGGGTGGTGCGGCGGAGCGGGTCGAGGTGGTGGCAATCCGACCGTCCGTCGCGGAGCGTCGTGCGCCGGTCCCCTTCGCAGAGCGCTCGCAGTTTGCCGCGAAGCTCGCCTCATCGGAGGGCTTTGCGGTCTCGGTGGAGGTGAACCCTCCGACCGGGCTCGATGCAGGCCGGTCGGTAGAGGCGGCGCGCATGCTGCAGGCGGCGGGCGTCGATGTCATCAACATTGCCGACGGTCCGCGGGCCTCGGTGCGGATGGCCAACTGGGCGCTGGCGTTGGAGGTGCGGCGCGAACTCGGCATGGAGTCGCTCGTGCATTTCTGTATGCGCGACCGCAACCTGCTCGGCCTACAGTCCGACCTGCTAGCCTTTCACGCGCTCGGTCTCCACAACCTCGTCGTCGTCACGGGCGACCCCCCGAAAATGGGCGACTACCCGCATGCAACAGCGGTGTATGACCTCGACTCGATCGGCTGCATCGGCATGGTGGAGGGCCTCAACGCAGGCGTGGATCCCGCGGGCAGGGCGATGGATGGCCAGACCCGTTTCGCCGTTGCCTGCGGTGCGGAGCCAGCCTCTCTGGACTACGATCGCGAGCTTCGGCGGTTGGAGCAGAAGGTTGCGGCCGGCGCCTCCTTCATCATGACCCAGCCCGTCTATGACCCGAGCGTACTGGATCGATTCCTGACCGACACGGCCGGGTTCGGCGTGCCGGTGCTGCTCGGTCTGATGCCGCTTGCGAGCCATAGGAATGCCGAGTTCATCCACAACGAGATCCCGGGGATGCAGATCCCTTCGAACATCCGGCAGCGGATGCAGCGGGTGGACAAGGGTCCGCTCGCACGGGCGGAGGGTGTGCGCATCGCGCAGGAGGCGCTGCTCGTGGCGCGGGATCGTGTGCGTGGCGCCTACATCATGCCTGCGCTGGGCCGTTACGAGGCGGCCATCGAGATCCTCGAGGCCATCGGTTACGAGCGGCCCGACGCCTATCGCGCAGGTTGGCGGTCGTGAGGTGAGGAGGCTTCCAGGATGCAGCCCATCGGTGCAGCGGAGCGCCGTCCCGTCGCTGGTCCATGAAGCGTCGAGCCAAGGTCGGAGCGCGACGGTTCTCGACGCATTGCAAACTATCTCGGCCCGCTCCATTGACAGCCTAGGAGGGCGCCGATAGAACGCCGCGACCTCACCAAGCCTTGGTGAATCCCTGTCGCGGGGTAGAGCAGCCTGGTAGCTCGTCGGGCTCATAACCCGAAGGTCGTCGGTTCAAATCCGGCCCCCGCAACTTACGATAGCGCCACACTTCGGTGTGGCGCTTTTCGTTTTGGGACAACGGTTCGGGAGAGGTGGCGATGGCCTGGCTGGTAACGAAGTGGGCCGTGACGGCGGCGTTGGTGGTGGCCCTGTCCGAGGTAGCAAAGCGCTACGAGCGGCTTGGCGGCCTGCTCGCTGCTCTTCCCACGATGACCATCCTTGCGATGGTCTGGATGTGGGTGGATGGAGCGCCGGCGGGCAAGGTCGCGGCGCATGCCCGCTACACCTTCTGGTATGTGGTGCCGACGTTGCCGATGTTCCTCGCCTTCCCCGCGCTCCAGGAGCGTTTCGGCTTCTGGGGCGCGCTGGGGCTCAGTGCGGTGCTGACGATGGCGCTCTTCTGGGCCTTCGCCCGGGTGATGCGCCCCTTCGGGATTCAGCTGCTCTAGCGGGTGCGCTTTCGGGCGGGGGCGGTCGGGCGGGCTGCGCGCGGCGCTGCAGGACGCGCAGGCCGGTCGCTGCGCTCGGGACGCGCAGGCCGGTCGCTGCGCTCGGGACGCGCCGGACGATCACTGCGCTCGGGACGGGCAGGGCGGTCTCCCGGACGAGCCGGACGGTCGCTGCGCTCAGGACGAGCCGGACGGTCAGCGCGCTCGGGACGTGCAGGCCGGTCGCTGCGCTCGGGACGCGCCGGACGATCACTGCGCTCGGGGCGAGCCGGACGGTCAGCGCGCTCGGGACGTGCAGGCCGGTCTCCCGGACGTGCAGGCCGGTCACTCCGCTCAGGACGCGCAGGGCGGTTTCCCGGACGAGCGGGACGGTCGGCGCGCTCGGGGCGGCCCTGCCGTTCGGGCCGTTCGATGCCCTCCGGACGAGCCGGTCTCGCGGTACGACCCTCGCTGCCAACGATCAACGGTTCTGGGCGTGCAGCCCGGTCACCCGGACGAGCGGCACGATCGCTCCGCTCCGGACGAGCCGGTCTCGCGGTACGACCCTCGCCGCTTCCAACGATGGAGCCTGTGCGGGCCGTCTTGCGGTCGCCCATGCGACCCTCCGCCTTGGCCGCGATGATCTGCTCCTCCTTGATGGCCTTGCCAGCCTCCTTGATCGCATTCACGCGGCTGTCGCGCTGCCGCGTGGGGACGCGTCCACGCGAGGCCTTGAGCAGGTCGCGCTCCGAGCCAGCGGCGCGGTAGAGCGCCTCGACTTCGCTGTCGAGCAGCCTCCGGTGGTCGCCCAGCGGGACGGCGCCAAGCTGCACGGTGGCGTAGGCCACGCGGCGGAGCTTGATGAGGTCGAGATGGACGGCCTCGAACATGCGGCGAATCTGGCGGTTCTTGCCCTCGCGGATGCCGACGACAAACCAGGTGTGGTTGCCGGTGTCACTGTCGCGGATGACGTCTGCGGGCAGCGTGACGTAGCCGTCGTCGAGCATGACGCCCTGACGGAGCCGCTCGATGCGCGGGTCCATGTTATCGACGATGCCGCGCAGCTTTGCCTGGTAGATCTTCGCCACTTCGTGGCGCGGGTGGGTGAGCAGCTGGGTCAGTTCACCATCGTTGGTGAGGATGACGGCGCCCTCGGTGTCCCAGTCGAGGCGGCCGACGGGGTAGACGCGGCCATACTCGGGCGGGACGAGCGAGGTGACGACGGGGCGTCCCTCGGGGTCGGAGGCGGCCGAGATATAACCGATGGGCTTGTTGACCATCAGGTAAACTTGGAGGCGTTCGGGCTCGATGCGGCGGCCATCGAAATCAACGACGTCTTCGCCAGGTTCGACCGAGGTACCGAGCGTCTTGACGACGATGCCGTTGACCTTGATCCGGCCGGACTCGATGAGGGTCTCACAGGCCCGTCGGCTGGCGACACCTGCGGTCGCGAGATATTTCTGGAGTCGTTCAGCCACGGGGTTCCTCGTCAAGGTGGTCGCCGCCCTCGGTGGGGTTATCGGCAGTAGGGTCAAGGTCTTGGTGATAGGTGGCGCGCTCTCCGGCCGGGACGGCGCCAAGCGAGATGCCGGCGAGGCCGTTCGGGTCGAGCGGCAGCACGGTCTGGAGGTTGGCGTTGAGCGTCTGGTCGAGCGCCTGGAGCTTGACCATGTGCTCTTCCGTCAGCTCGGTGAACTCGCGCAGGGTGGGCAGCTCGGCGAGGTTCTGCATGCCGAAGAAGGCGAGAAACTCGGAGGTGGTGCCGTAGATGAGCGGGCGTCCGACCTCGTCGGATTTTCCGAGGATGCGGATGAGGTTGCGCTCAAGGAGCTGCCGCAGCGTGTTGGAGCTGTCTACGCCGCGGATGTCGTCGATTTCCGGCCGGGTGACGGGCTGGCGGTAGGCGATGATGGCCAGCACTTCGAGGCCAGCGCGATGGAGCCGCTGCGGCTTCCGCTTGAAGAGTACGTGGACATAGTCGGCGTAGGCAGCGCGCGTTCGGAACTCCCAGCCGCCTGCCACGGGTACGAGGTCGAAGCCGCGGCCCTCTGCCTCAAGTCTCGCGCGCACACCTTCGAGGAGCGCCTGAATGCTCTCGGGCTCGATAACCACCTCTTCGACAGTCCGAATCACTTCGGAGAGTTCGATGAGGGAGAGGGGTCGCTCTGCTGCGAAGAGGATAGCCTCGAGCACGGAGCCGAGGTCTGTTTCGGGTTGGTTTGTCATCACGACAATCGCGGTTCAGGTTGTGGGGCGCCCGTTAGAGGGGCTCGTCGGCGCCGTCAAGCCAGGCGCTATCCGGATCCCAGTCGGCGACGGCCCGTTCGATGTAGAGCTCGCGCGCCGTGAGGCTGGTCTGGGTGATTCGGATCATCTTGAGCTTGGTGAGCTCGAGGATGGCGAGGAAGGTGATGACGACGTCGAGCCGGGTCGGCTCCTCGCAGTTGAGATAGACCAGCTCCAGCAGCGCCGCTTTCGGCTGCTTGCGCAGGTGCTCGGCGATGGTGGTCATCTGCTGGCGCACAGTGAGACGGTCCGGAGAAATCTCCCGGATGACCTCTGCCGGCTTTCCCTTGAGGAGTTCGCCCAGCGCGGTGAGGAGCTGGAAGAGTTCGATGGGGACGAGTTCAGGCGGTCCGATCTCTTTGACGAGCTCTTCGGCGCGGGAGGGGCGCCGGAAGACATCTCGGTCGATGAGCTCTCGCTCGGTCAGGAGCCGGGCAGCGTCCTTGTAGCGCTGGTATTCAAGGAGGCGTCGGACGAGCATCTCGCGGGGGTCGGCCAGGGCTCCGTCACCATCGTCGGCCTCTGCGGTCTCCGGCTTGGGGAGCAGCATCTGGCTTTTGATCTGGATGAGCGTGGCAGCCATGACGAGGTATTCGCCTGCGACACCCAGATCGAGCTCCCGCATCGCGTCGATGTAGGCGAGGTACTTCTCCGTGATGAAGGAGATGGGGATGTCGAAGATGTCGACCTCGTGCGTCTTGATGAGGTGGAGCAGAAGATCGAGGGGACCTTCGAACTCACCTACCTGAAGGTGCAGAGGCTGGCCGCTGAAGAGCATGGGGGCAGGGTAGTGCGGTTTGAGCGGCCCGTCGAATCTTCACTGTGCTTCCCGACGGTCGCCTGTCACACGCCCGCCTTTCGGAGGCTGCTGTCTTGAACGGCGGTGAGGGCGGGACTATCAACCGCGCGGCGATCGGGGCGGCTGGCAGTAAGAAGTGCCAGAGTTCCCAGTCGCTCTCCTGCCGTCATCGGATACCCCCATGCTCAAGCGCGTTGCCCTGCTCTTTTCTGCGTTGCTGCTGCTGACCGCCTGTGGCGACGAGAGCGGTAGCGCGGTGACCTGCGCCGAGGACTGCACGCGCATTCCCGACCCGGTCTGCGACGGCACGGTTCAGGTATCGGCCCTTGGTGGCGGTCAGTGCGTGGAAGGAACCTGCCAGTGGGTGCCTATCCGGACCGAGTGTCCGAACGGTTGTGAGGCAGGGGCCTGCAGCCCGCCCCCGGTTGATCCCTGCGACGGCGTGACCTGCAATGCGCCGCCCGAGCCGCGCTGCAACGCGACGGTTGCTGTCGTGGCCGATGCTGCCGGAACCTGCACCGATGGGACCTGCGTCTACGCGACGACCGACACCGATTGTGCGACCGCTGGACAGGTATGCGACGCCGGATTTTGTCGTGCGCCGCTGCCGTGCGACGGCGTGAGTTGTGATGCGCCACCGGCGGCCTTCTGCGATGGCCGCACTGCAGTTGCCTACCCCACGGCGGGCATCTGTGACGGAGGAACCTGCAACTATCAGGAGGTTCGTACCGCCTGCGCTGGCGCGAACGACTGCATCGACGGCGCCTGCGTCGCGGTGGACCGCTGCAGCGGCGTGAGCTGCAGTGCCCCGCCGGCGCCCTTCTGCCGCGGCACCGTCGCGACCGCCTACGACGCTGCTGGCAGCTGCGAAGCCGCGACGGGGAACTGCGCCTACAACACCAACGAGACCGACTGCGCTGCATCAGGCCTCCGCTGCGTGTCTGGCACCTGCCAGCTCCCGGCGGGCGATCCTTGCGCCGGCGTCGTCTGCAACGCGCCCATCGGCGCCACCTGTGAGGGGGCCATCGCACACACGTTTGTGGGCGCCTGCAACCCTCGTACGCGGGCCTGCGAATACTCCACGCCCACAGATATCGACTGCTCCGCAACCGGTCTGGAGTGCGTAGGAGGTCGCTGCCTTCCGCCTGACCTGTGCGCCGGTGTGAGCTGTGATGCACCCCCGGCCGCGACCTGCGAGGGCACCGTCTCTGTCGTCTCCACGCTGCCTGGCCTCTGCGCCGACGGAAGCTGCGGATACAGCGTTGTCCGGACCAACTGCGCCGCGCGCGGCTTCATCTGCCAGGACGGTTTCTGTACCGACCCTGCCGCCTGTCTGGGTGTGAGCTGTGATGTTGCGCCGGTGCCCGTCTGCATTGGAGAAGTCGCAGTGGCCTTCGGAAGCGCGGGTACCTGCCGCGACGGTGAATGTTTCTACCCGGAGACGAGCGAGGATTGTGGTGCCTACGGTGGCACCTGTCTCGGCGGCGAGTGCGACTACTCGGGCTCATGTAACGTGGCGGACTGCATCACGCCCCCCGCGAGCGTGTGCGACGGCGACGTTGCGGTACGCTACCCCGCCAACGGCAGCTGCGTTCGTGGTGCCTGTGGCTACACGGAGACCCGTGTCGACTGTGCTGCCCGCGGCAGCAGCTGCGTGGATGCCGCCTGTATCAACATCGATCTCTGTGAGGGCGTCGTCTGCACAGCGCCTCCTGTGAACCGTTGCATCGGCCAGACCCTCCGGAGCTTCGGCGAGGGGGTCTGCAATCCGGGGACGGGCGTTTGCGAGTATGCGCCGCTCAACACCGATTGCACCGCCAACGCCGCGACCTGCGTCGCGGGCGGCTGCCTGCCCAATGACCTGTGCGCGGGCATCACCTGTAACACCCCTCCCGCACCGGCTTGCGCAGGTGGCTCAGCCGTCACCTACGCGCTGCCCGGAAGCTGTGTTGCAGGCGACTGCTTCTACGCGGAGGCGTCTCAGGATTGCGCTGCTGAGGGCGGTTACTGCCTCTCCGGTGCCTGCGAGATCCCCAACCTCTGCCTCGGCGTGAGCTGTGTTACGCCGCCAGCGAATCTCTGCGTTGGCGACACGGCAGTGACGTTTGACCGTGCAGGCCTCTGCCTTGCAGGCGACTGTAACTATCAGCGGCGCGAGACAGACTGCGCGCTCGCAGGAGGCGTGTGCACCGATGCGGCCTGCCAGTCTGTGGATCGCTGTGCCGGCGTGACCTGCGATGCGCCCCCGGCGGACAGCTGCGACAGCGGCGCGGTGGTTCGTCTCTACAACGGCGTCGGTACCTGCATCGCCGCGACGGGCGCCTGCGACTACCCGAACGGTACCGTCGACTGCACGGTCAGCGGCGCGGTCTGCACCGATGGCGCCTGCGTCTCCACCGACCCCTGCTACGGCGTAACCTGCCCGGCCTTCGACGCCCCCTACTGTGCGGGCGATCAAGCTGTGACGGTCGCCGAGGGTGTCTGCGTGGATGGAGGTTGCGACTACGCCGCGGCGCTGTCGTACGAGGACTGCACGCTCATCGGCAGGGTCTGCTCCGGCGGTCTCTGTCAGCTCCCTGTCGCGACGGTTGCGGCCGGCGAGCTGATCATCACCGAGGCGAGCTTCACCGGTTCGACGGGTGGCGCCTGGTTTGAGGTGAAAAACATCACGGGGCGTGAGCTCGACCTCCGCGGTCTGACGATTCGTGCCGGCGCCCAGACGCTCTTCATCGGCGCGGCGCAGCCCATCGGCCCCGGCGACTACGGCGTGCTTGCGAGCAGCAGCGCCGTGATCGGCGACCTCATCCCGACCTTCATCAGTGACACATTCCCCGCGCTTGCTCCGACCGACACGCTCGCGCTGCTCGCAGGTTCCACGTCGGTTGCGCAGATCAACTTCGCGAGCGGCATCGCAACCTCGCTGGCTGCCTCGACGCAGCTCGAGCCGCGGAGCTACCGCACGGCGCCGACCGCGGCGGCCAGCTGGTGCGTGGCGACCGAGAGCTTCGATATTGGGCTCGTCGGGACCCCCGGCTATGTGAACAGCCCCTGCCCCGCGAATGTGACGGCCTTCGCAGAGATCACCGAGATCATGCTGCTGCCGGCTGAAGAGCCTGACGCCAACTTCCAGTGGTTTGAGGTGCGCAACCGGACGTCGGCCGATGTGGACCTGACCGGGCTTCAGGTTGTTGTGGGTGGTGCTGTGGCAGCGCAGCTGGGCGAGGGCAATGTGCTGCCCGCCTACGGGCTGATTGTCTTCGGCACCACGTCGGCTGCTGCGGGCGGTCGCGTCGACATCCTCTACGGTTCCGGGACGACCGCGGTCACCCCTGGCTCCCTTGAACTCAGGATGGCCGGCGTGACCATCGACCTTGTCTCCTGGAGCGGAAGTTGGCCGGTCGGCGCGGGAGCGTCGATGCAGGTCTCGAACAGCGTCGCCTCGAACGACAGCGTGCTGAACTGGTGTCTGTCGACCGCCCGCTACGATGCGACGACCAACCTCGGCACGCCCGGCGCGCTCAATGGCGTCTGCCCGGCGCGCTAACCGCGCGGGTGATGCTCGGTGTGCACCCGCTTCATCCGGTCGCGGGTGACGAGGGTGTAAATCTGCGTGGTGGAGAGGTCGGCGTGACCTAGCATCGCCTGCAGGGCGCGGAGGTCGGCCCCGTGCCGGAGCAGGTGGGTGGCGAAGCAGTGGCGCAGCTTGTGGGGCGAGATGCTGTCGTCGAGTCCGGCGAGATAGGCGTAGCGCTTGAGGTTCTTCCAGAACCCCTGGCGCGTGAGCGGTCCGCCGCGGGCGGAGATGAAGAGGGCGGTGGAGCTGTTCTTGCCGGAGAGTGCGAGCAGTCGCTGGCGCGGCCCATCCATCCAGCGTCGGATGGCATCGCCGGCGACATCGCCGAGCGGCACGATGCGCTCTTTGCTGCCTTTGCCCCAGACGCGGATGAAGCCGCTGTCGAGGTAGAGGCCTGTGACGGGGAGCAGCACGAGTTCGCTCACACGAAGGCCGGTGGCGTAGAGGAGTTCGAGCATGGCGATGTCGCGCAGCCCCTCGTCCGTCGCTTCGCTGGGCGCGCGCAGGAGTCGCTCGACCTCCTCCTCGCTCCAGACCTTGGGCAGGTTTCGGGTGACGCGGGGGACCTCGACAAGGGCAGCGGGGTCGACCTCGATGAGCGCCTCGACGCGGAGGAATTTGAAGAAGCGCCGGAGACTGACGATGTTTCGTGCAAGGGTTCGCGACGTGAGTCCCTGGTCGAGTCGGGCGAGCAGGTAGGCGTTGAGATCGCGGGTGCCGACGGAGGCGGCGGTGGTGAGCCGATGTTCGACGGCCCAGGTGGTGAAGGCGGCGAGGTCTGCGCCGTAGGCTGCCAGTGTGTTCTTTGCCAGGCCGCGCTCGATGCTCAGATGCTCGAGGTAGCGCTGGATGGCCTCATCCAGGCTGAGAGTGGGATCCATCGGTCAGTTCCATGCGCGCTTTGAGGACGCCGGCGAGGTCGTCTGCGGCAACGGTACACCCAGCGTTGGGGCGAACATAGAAAGTGTCGACGGCCCGCTCTCCTTCGCTCGAGATGATGGAGCGGTCGATCTCAAAACCGAGCTCCCAAAGCGCGAGCGAGAGGTCTGCGAGGAGGCCGATGCGGTCGCGACACTTGACCTCGACGATGACGAGGTCTGTGACGTTGGGTTCATGGGCCCGCTTCACATTGAGCGGAATGGGCTGCCGGTGGCGGGGCTGCGCTTTGGACTCGCTCTGCCATTTCTGGCGGAGCGTGGCGGTGTTGGTCGCGCCGGAGAGCACGTCCTCCATGGTGGCGAGGAGCCGCTTGCTGCGCCGGTCGCTGAGCGCCTTGCCGCCGGGGTCTGTCCAGTCGAGGTCGAATCGGTCAACGACCCATCCGCTCTTGGTGGTGAAGATACGGGCGCGGAGGATGTTGACCCGGTCGGCCGCGATGCCGGCGGTGAGGTCGAAGAGAAGCCGCGGCCTGTCCTTCGTGCAGACCCAGAGGACAGCCGAGCCGGCGGCTCCGTCAGCATCGAGTCGGAGCCCGCGCAGTGTGGGTGCTGCGGCTGCCTCGGCGAGCATCGCGACGGCGGTACCGAGCTCGTCGTCATTGAAGGCGGCCCAGTGGGCGTCGGAGAGTTCGGTGGTAAGCCAGCGGAGCGCGTCGTCGGAGAGCGAGCCATCGCGGAGGGCGGCCTGCATGGGCGGGCGTTCGGCGAGATGGGGCGCGGGCGCGGGCGTTCCGTGGAGGTAGTGGCGGGTGGCCTCGTAGAGCCCGCGGAGCAGTTCGATTTTCCAGGAGAGCGTGCCCTGCGGACTGACCGAGGTGGCATCGGCCCAGGTCAGGACGGCGAGGGCGTGGAGTTCGCCGGGCGGTCGGATGAAGCCGGCGAAGGTCTCGATGGTGCGCGGGTCGCTGAGATCGCGACGCTGGCTGACGCGTGCGAGCCGGAGGTGCTCGAGGACGAGCCATCGGGCGAGTTCGATGGCCTCTGCAGGCAGCTCCATGCGGCGTGCGATTTCGGCGGTCATGCCGGCGCCGATGAGGCTGTGGTCGCCCTCCAGGGCCTTGCCTACATCGTGGAAGAGGGTGGCAAGCCGAATCGCTTCACGGAGCCAAGGTTCGCGGGTCCCGAGGAGGGCCCATGCCTCCGCGACGAAGCGAGGCGCTGCAGGCGGGTCGTTGTCGAGTCCTGCAATCCGGAGGAAGGACTCGAGGAGGTGGCGGTCGGTGGTGTAGACATGATGGACATCGCGGCTGGTGTGGCCAACGAGGTGGGCCCATTCCGGAACGAGGGTTCGGAGCAGGTCGAGTTCGAGCAGCAGGCGCAGAAAGCGGCCGTCTGGCGTGGGTGTGAGGATGGCCTCTCGGAGCATCGCAATCGCAGCCGGGTGGATTGCGGCGGCTGGTTCAAGTTTGGCGGCCAGCTCGCGTATCAGCGTCCGCGTGGCGGGATGGAGCGGGCGCTCCTGCTGGACGGTGGCCTGCAGGAGCCGGCGCACATCGGCGAGTGAGGAGGGGGGCAGGGCGGGGTCGTGGGCGAGCCGCTCGCCAATGCGGAGGATTCCCGGAGCGATGCGCTCCGGAGTGGCCTGCTCCGCTGCGATCGTCCACTCTTCGAGCCAGCGTTCGGCGAGTTCGGCGAGGGTCGATGCGAACTTGTAGAGGGAGCGCATGAGCTCGGAGACGGCGTCGGCGTCGGTTCCTGTGCCAAAGCCCATGCCACGGGCGACATCGGGCTGTCGCTCGAAGGCGAGCCGGTCGTTCCGCCAGCGGGAGAGTGCGTGGAGCACGAGCCGGACACGGGCGATGAAGGCGAAGGCCTGTTCGAAGGCCTCGGCGTCTGTTGCCCCGATGCGGCCGTCTCGCGCAAGCGCCCTGAGGTCGCAGGTGCCGAAGCGGACCTGCGCGGCCCATCTGACAGCGTGGCCGTCACGAAGCCCGCCTCGCCCCATCTTGAGCTGCGGCTCGAGCATAAAGGCCGAGCCGCCGAACTGCTCGTGGCGGGCGTGGAGCCCCTCTTCGATGAGGGCGCAGATTCCGTCTGCGCCTCCCGCGAAGCTGTTGCGGATGGTTGCGAGGGCGGTGAGGCGGGGCTCCGGCATGACCTGGTCGGTACCGGCAACGAGGCGGCTGTCGAGCGAGGCGGTGGCAACGGTGACGTCGCCGCCGATGAGCGTCAGGTGTTCCGAGACCGAGCGGACGCGGGCCGAGAGACGGAGGCCTGAGTCCTGAAGCTGCAGGAGCATCCGCTGCACGCGCTCGCCGAAGCCGGGAGCGGCCCGTTCTAGGCGCGCAAGCGGCTCGGCGGGGAGGTCGTCGCCGAGCGGGTCGCGGTAGAGGATGACGATATCGATGTCGGCATGCGGGAAGATTTCTCGCCGCCCGTAGCCGCCGACCGCGATGAGCTGGAAGTGGGCGAGCCCCTCGGGCCCAAGCGCCTCAGAGGCGGCGCGCGAGATGCGCTCGTCGAGCAGGTCCGTGAGCGCTTCGCAGACCTCCGCGGCGTCGCTGCCGGAGCGGACCCTGCCCAAGATCTCATCAGCGGGGAGAATTTGCTCAGCCATGCAGCCATCAACCGTTGGAGTTGAGGATTCGCCTCTAACACAGTTGCGCAATCCTTGTCTCGCCCGTTAGCAGGGCGGGACACTCCTGTTGCCAACGAGCCGAACGATGCAGCCATTCCAGCCGCCCTTTGATACCGAACCGCTGGCAGGGATTGGAGGTCAGATCAGCGCTCGCTCCGAAGACTTCGTCGTGGACGAGGTGCAGTTGTACGACTGGTCGGGGGAGGGCGACCACCTGATGGTGCGTTTTCGCAAGACAGGGATGAACACGCAGTTCGCCGTCAAAGCCATTGCCCGCGCGGCCGGCGTGGACGCCCGCGACATCGGCGTCGCGGGGCAGAAGGACCGTTGGGCGGTGACCTCCCAGTGGGTGAGCATCCCGAAGCGGAGCGTACCGGTGGAGGAGTGGTCGCTCCCGGAGGGCCTGGAGGTTCTCGAGACGGCCTTTCACAACAACAAACTGCGGACCGGCCACCTGAGCGCGAACCGCTTCCGGATTGTGCTCATCGGCGTGGAAGACAGCGAAGAGAACCGGGCGCGCGAGGCCGAAATCACCTCGCTGATTCGGTCGCGCGGGATCGCAAACTACTTCGGACCGCAGCGCTTTGGGCGTGGCGGTAACAATCTGGATCAGGCGCTGGCCTGGGTGCGCGCAGACCGTCGCGACCGAGGTCGCGTGGACCGTTTCGTGGCGCGGATGCTGCCGAGCGTGGTGCAGTCGGAGCACTTCAACCGCTTCCTTGCGCGGCGGCTCGAGGCGGGGCGCGATCGGCTGTTGACGGGTGAGGTCGTGCGCCTCGACGGAACGAATCGGCTCTTCGCGGTGGAGGATGCCGCTGCGGAGCAGGAGCGGCTGACGACGCATGATATCTGGCTCACCGGTCCGATGTGGGGCGCGAAGATGCGGCGCGCCGCTGCGGAGGCGTCAGAGATGGAGTTGGCCGCGGCGGCGGAGATGGGGCTCGACGAGGCCGGGCTTGCGCAACTGGGCGCCGAGGTGGACGGCACCCGTCGCGACCTCGTCACACCCATGACGGACCTCGAGGTTTCGTGGATGGGTGCTCAGGAATCTGGACGGGGAGCGCCAATCGTCGTACTCCAATTCTCGCTTCCTTCGGGCGGCTACGCGACCCAGGTGGCGCGCGAGTATTGCAGACGGTCGTGGGAGACCCTTCGACCGGTAGAGCGGAGCGATGAGCCTGATGACGCTGGCGACTTGGCATAGGTCAGAACTGACCGAGGAGTTTGGGAAGCTCAGGCGAGACCTCCCTCCGTCTCTCCTGAACAGTCTTGTGCTCGCCGGTCTCGTGCCCTCGGACGAGACGACGCCGGGTCAGTCCCGCTTTTCTGCGCTCGCGATTGTGCCGATTCTTCAGGCGCAGGCCTCCTCGCAACCCTTCGAAGATGAGCGGCTTCCGCGCGAAGCCCGCCCCTTCCTCGAGATGCAGCGTGGCGCCCGTGCTGCGGCGACACTTTGCATTCTGCGGGTTGAACAGACCCTGCTCCGCTGTGCCTCGCTCGGCACGCTCGCTTCGATGTTGACCCAGTGGGACGCCGCGACGCTCGAATCGCTGCGCGGCGACGCGCGGCTGGAGTGGCGTCTCAACCAACTGCTTGTCTGGCTCCGGAGCGAGGCTGCATCGGCGGTAACCGCCGGCACTGCGGCGGCTGGCGCCAAGCCAACGGCCGCCGCTGCGCTCAGCAGCTC
>CAIWGR010000660.1 GCA_903912275.1 uncultured delta proteobacterium | reverse complement strand
TGGTCGGCGGCGCGATGCGGGCCACGCACAGGTTGGCCTCGCAGCGCGAGCCGCTGGCGCAGTCGGCATCGCTGTCGCAGCTGCCTGCAACCTTGCAGCGGTTGGCGCGGCACTCTTGGCCGAGTCCGCAGTCGCTCGTGCCGAGGCACTCGGGGCCACAGGCGTTGCCGCGGCACTTGCCGGGCGAGGCGCACATCGCGTCGTCTTTGCACCAGCCGGGGATAGCGAAGCAGGCGCCGCTGGAGCAGCGCTGGCCTTCGCCACACGAGGCGTCGTCGCGGCAGGAGCGGCAGACGGTATCCACACAGTAGTTGGTGCCCTTGCCGTAGCCGGTGCAATGCGCGTCGGTCGCACAGTTCGGGTAGCTCCGGCAGCCGCCGAGGAGGACCATCGTGAGCGCCATCGTTGCCATCATCACAAACTGCATCATTCTCTTCGTCATCGTCGGTTCTCCTTGGGGGCTTACCCCGAGCTGCTTGAATGTTTTTTTGTGTCGCCCGCGGCTCCCCCGGGAGCTGGCGAGCAAAGGTGCGGCCCCAAACTATGCTCACAAGGTGCCTAGATCAACCTTCTTGGTAAAGTGACCGGCAGGCTAGTTCTTCTTCGCTCCACCGAGTTTGGCCTCAATCATCCGGATCAGGTCTTCTTCGGTGTGCGCGTCCGTCAACTTGACCCCGTTGAGGTAGAGCGTCGGCGTCGCGTCGATCCCCGCCAGTTCGCCCTCTGCGCGGTCATCCGCCACCATCTTAGCCAGTGCGGGGTCGTTCAAGTCGGCGTTGAACTTCGTCAGGTTCAGGCCAGCCTCCTTGGCATACTTCTCAAAAAGCGCCGTCGGGTCTTCCGCCATCGAAAGCTCCGACTGGTTCGCGAAGAGCGCGTCGTGGAACTCCCAGTAGCGGCCCTGCTTGTGGGCTGCGAGCGCCGCCACGGAGGCCCGCGGCGAGTTCCGATGGCTCGCCAGAGGGAACTGCTTGTGCACCACCCGAAGCTCCGACTTGTGGCTCGCGCTGACCTTGGCGACAATCTCGGCCATCAGCTTGCAGTGCGGGCATTCAAAATCGAAGAACTCCACAAGGGTCACGGCCGCCGTCGCGCTACCCTCGGAGGGGCGCCCGTCGAGCGCAAAGGTGTGAACCTTCCGAGCATTGGCAACACCCTGCTGGACCTTGTCCGTGATCTGCGCGTCGCTCGCCTTCTCCTTGATGGCCCGCATCATCACCTGGCCCGACTCGACCGCCAGGCTGCAGGCCGTCTCCGGCTTCTGAAGGCAGTCATCGAGGCTCGAAACCTGACCGTCGCAGGGGCAGAGTTCGGCGGTGGCAAGCGCCACAAAGCGCTTCCGCTCAGCGCCTTCGAGAATCGCAAAAGGCAGGCTCTGGCCGTATCGCATCGCCGACGGTGCATCTGCCGCAGCAGCCACCTCTGTTGCGCCGCTGCCTGCCGCCGGAGCCGCCTTGTCAGGCGAAACCGAAGCCGCCTGTGCCTGCTCTGTCTTTCCGCAGCCCGTCATCAGACAGACCGTCAACAACATCATCCAAACAGCCGACACTTTCATGGCGTTCCTGTCCTGCTTCGAGGCCTCTGAGCGTCTCCCTTACGGGCCGACTGCGCGCGGCAATCCTAGTCATGGGCGAACGGACAGGTCAACCTTTCGGCGCTGAGCGACCATTCCCGCTTCTTGTCGAATCGCCCGCGGTTGGTTAGCACGAGGCCCCGCTGGTCCCTGTTTACGCCGCTCTCCGAAAGGGTGTCTGCCATGAAGTCTTCTGCCGCCTACCTGATGCTCGCCCTCGCCCTCTCCGTGGCCGGCTGCTCCTCCGATTCCGCCGTCTCCTCCGCCGCCATCTCCGCGGCCTCCGTCGGAGACTCCTGCGTCGCTGCCTCGGACTGTGGCGCAGGTGCCACCTGCCTGACTGCTGGCTTCCCCGGCGGCCTCTGCACCGCGGAGTGCTCCAGCACCGTCGCCTGTCCCGACGGTTCGCTCTGCGCCAGCCTCGCCTCCGATGCGAGCACCGCCTACTGCGCCGTCTCCTGCAACACCAACGACGACTGCCGCAACGGCTACGTCTGCAACAGCATCGGCGTCTGCAACCCCCCCGACGGCGGGAGCTCCGGCAGCGGCGCCTCCGATGCGGGCGCCGATGGCTCGGTCGACACCGGCACCGATGTCACCCCGCCCTCCAGCCCCAACATCGGCGCGGCCTGCAGCACCGCCGCGGAGTGCGCCGCACCAGGTGGTCTCGAGGCCCTTTGCCTCTCGGAGGCCAACGGCTTCCCTGGCGGTACCTGCTCCGCTGCCTGCGACCCCGCTGGCGCGAATACCTGTGGCGACGGCGCTGCCTGCCTGCCCACCAGCGTTGGTGGCCGCTGCGTCTCTGCTTGCACCGCCGAGACCACCTGCCGCACCACCTACGAGTGCTGTAACTTCGGCGCCGGCGCTCTCTGCCTCCCCGACGGACTCCTCGCCTCCTGCACCGCTCCCGCGCCCACCCCGGTCGACAATCGGCCCGCCCCCGGCGATGTCGCTTCGGACTGCGTCGCCGACGCCGATTGCACCGTCGGCCCCGCGCCGATCTGCTTCAGCCAGGGCGGTCCCGGCCTCTGCACCTCCGATTGCACCACGGATGCCGACTGCGGCGCTTCCGGCGTCTGCGGGGATGTCGGCGGTGGCCAGTCCTTCTGCTTCCGGATCTGCACGGCCGACACCGACTGCGCAGCCGACTTCGTCTGTTGCAACGTCGGCGGCGCAAGTGTCTGCCTCGACGGCGGCCTGTGCCCCTGAAGCATTGGCTCGCGCTGCTGGGCCCGAGCCTGGCACTGCTGAGCTGCCGTCCCTCCTCTGAAGAGACCCTTCGCGCGAACCCTGCCGCAGGTCAGGCGCTCGTCGTCGCCTTCGAGGTTTCGCAGGTGGCCCACGCCACCGCCGCGTCGCTCGCGGCACGCCCGATGCCGGGTTGCCGACCCGGGTTGGTCTGTCCCACCGGGCCGGCCACCATCACCACCACCATCACGCTTCGGTGTCAGGAGCCGACCGGCACTTCGGAGGCGGTCGAACGGACTGTCTGGTCACGCGATAGCAGCGGCAATCTCGGCATGGTCTTTCAGACCTCCACGCCCGCCCCTGCTGGCGGGCAGACCTCTCACGAGCTCGCGTTGCGCCGCATCGGAGACGAGCGGTACGGCGCCCTCGACGGCCGCTTTGTAGACGCCACCGCCGCACCCCTGCTCGACGAGCGCCTCGCAGCAGACCCGCAGGGGGCGCTCGACAGCCTCTTCGCGCTTGCGACGGCAGGCGACGCTGAAACGCCGCTCTGCGCTGTGGTGCCTGCCACGCTGCCGGGAACGCTCGCGTCGGCGAAGGCCGAGCTCTCCGCCGACCGCCGCCGCCTCCAGCTCAAGGTCGAACTGCCAACTGCCCGCCTGCTTGAAATCGAGGTGGACGAGCAGATCGCCTGCGCCGCGGAGGCGATCACGGCCCCCCAAGCCATCGAGGCCGTCGCGCCGTCTGGCACGACCGCTGCCCTCGAAGCCCTCCTCACCGCCGGCCACACGGAGGGCTGGCTCCTCGCTACGCCCCAGCATGAAGCGCCGCGCCACTGATTCCGCCTTGATCTGCCGCCCGCTCTCTCACTACAAAGCGCCATCCCACTTCAGAGGTTTCGCACATGGCTATCCTGACCCTCCAGCACTTCACTGCGCTCTCCGAACAGAACGCTGACCTCGTCGCAGTGGCCGTCACAAAGCCCTACGACGCCGCCGCCGCGCTCCCCTTCTCGGCCGAGACCTCGGCTCGTCTGGTTGCTGAGGCGAAGCGGGTAGAGTTCGATGGCTCCCTCGGCAGCTCCGTTGCTGTCAGCGGCGGCGTCGACGGCCCGTGGGTTGCCCTCATCGGCGCAGGCTCCGACTCGCCCGCCAAGGCCTTTCGCCGCGTCGGCTGCAAGGTTGTGAAGGTTGCCCGCGAGCTCAAGGCCAAGCACGCAGCCCTCATCGGCACCGACGGAGAGTCGGCCCGCTTCGCGACCGAAGGCGCCATCCTCACCAGCTATCAGTTTCTGAACCACCGCACGGGCGCTGCTGCCAAGCCGGCCGAGCCGAGTATCTTCACCATCATCGCATCTGAATCCGCCGCCGCTCATCTCGCGCTCGGCAGAGAGCTCGCGGAGAGCGTCGTCTTCGCCCGCGACCTCGCCAACGAACACCCCGGAAAGTGCACCCCGCGCTGGCTCGGCGAGAAGGCTGAGGAGATCGCGGCACGCTACGGCTTCGAGGCTGTCATCAAGGGCGACCACGAGCTCGAACTCGAAGGGTTTCGGCTCATTCTCGCGGTCGGCCGCGGCTCGCACGAGCCCTCGCGGCTCATCCACCTCACCTATCGCGGCGAAGGCCCCATCGAGCGCCGCATTGCCCTCGTCGGCAAGGGCGTCACCTTCGACTCGGGCGGCTATTCTCTCAAGCCGGGTGACTCCATCGTCGGTATGCACCTCGACATGGGCGGAGCCGCTGCCGTGCTCGGAACGGCCGAGGCCATCGGCCGCCTCCGGCCAAAGGGCATTGAGGTCCACTTCATCGTCCCCTCTGCTGAGAACATGGTGAGCGGCAACGCCTACCGCCTGAACGAGGTCTTCACCTCCTACGACGGCCAGACCGTTGAGATCCTCAACACAGACGCGGAAGGGCGCCTCATCCTGGCCGATGCGCTCGCCTATGCCCGCACCTTCGAACCCGACGTCATCATCGACCTCGCCACCCTGACGGGCGCCTGTGTCGTGGCGCTTGGACTCGAGACTGCAGGCCTCTTCTCCAACACGAACGCCTTCGCCGACGAACTCCTCGCTGCGGCCGATGGCGCCGACGAGGCGCTCTGGCGGCTCCCGCTCGCGGAGCGGCTCGAAGAGGCACTCAAGTCCGATGTCGCTGACCTCAAGAACGTCGGCCCCCGCTGGGGCGGCGCCATCAGCGCGGCGCTCTTCCTCAAGCGCTTCGTCGGCACCACCAAGTGGGCCCACATCGACCTCGCCGGACCCGCGATGGCGGAGCGCGAATGGGAGTACATCAACAAGGGCGGCACCGGCTTCGGTGTTGCGCTCCTGACCGAGTACCTGACCCGCTCCGAGCCCTAGCGCTCCGCCGCAATGCCGAGCACCTCGCCGAGCATTGCAGCCGCCTTCTCGCGTTCGCCGGCGCGGCTCAGAAAGGCAGCGCGATAGACAGGCAGGAAGGCGCCGAGGTTTGCGTCTGCGCCCACACTCTTCTTGGCGTCCTCGAGCACCTTCTCCCAGCCCGCAATGCCGCTCGACTGCCGATAGAGGGCGTTCAGCAGGCCGAAGGTTGCGGGCAGGTAGCTGTCGTCACGGGTGTGGGCCCGCTTGAAGGCGCTGAAGGCGCGATCGTAGTCCTCGTTGAGATAGGCAGACTGCCCCTCGGCGGTGTCGAGCGCGGCCGACACCCGCTTGGCGTCTCCCTCGCGCGGCGCCGCCGTCGTCTTCGCGCCGAGCTCCTGCCAGAGCGTCAACCGCTCCTTCTGTGTCTGCCACTCCTGCAGCGAGAGGGCCGGCATGGAGCGGGCCTTCGCCGGAGCAAAGAGCAGTGCCTCGTCCAAAAGTGCAGCGCGCACCTTGTTCCGCAGATCGTTGATCTCGGGTCGGGCGAAGCCGGCACGAAGAAGCGACTGAAAGAGCGCGTTGGCGCCGCCGCCGGAGTTTGTGAGCGCGACGCCTTCCTCCAGCTTGGCGAGCAGTGCGGTTCGAATTGTCTCCTGCGCTTCGGGGCCCTTCGAGGGCGCCGCGGGATTCTTGCGCCCCTTGTTCGCCGAGTCGCGCTCCTGCGAGATCTTGTCTTTGCGGTCGCGGGGAGGCGCGGTTAGTTCGGCGCGGTCCGCGAACCTGCCCAGGTAGATGTCGTAGTAGAAGACTGCGAGCTCAAAGTTGTTCGCCCAGTGGGCGCTTCGCGCGATCGCGAGGTAGAGGTCTCCGCGCGAAGGCTCGCGCTGCGCGGCCTCCACAAGGTAGGGGATCGCCTGCTCGTACTGCTCGGAGTTGTAGAGCTCTCGGCCACGCTGGAAGGGATTGGCTTCGTCGGGGCCGACCTGCGCAGAGGCCGCGGCCGGAAGCGAGAGCAGCCCGAAGAGCGCAAGGGCAAGGAGCGTTGAAGTGGGGTTCCGCATCAGAGATCCAACGGTGGGCTGGTGGACTCTTCGCCCTGGGTTGCGCTGCTGGGGAGCAGGCGATTGAGCCAGGAGGTCAGGCCGGTCTGGTCTGGAAGGTTGATGCCCACACCGACGCTCAAACCCAACCAGGGCTGCCCGCCCTGCGAGAGGTTGCTCGCGAGCATGAGATCGCCCGTGGCGTAGACAAGCGAGTTGAAGTGGAATCGGGTACCGCCGCGGACCTCGAGCGCGAAGGCGTCGTTGACGAACTCCACATTCTTGGTGTCGGAGATGGAGCCGACGAGGATGGCGTTGCGACCGAAGGCAAAGCCACCCATCACATGGGGCTCCCAGTATCGATTGAGGAGCCGCCGGTATCCACCCTGCAAGAAGCGGATGCGCCATGAGCTGGTCTCGGTGGGGTCGACACCCGCGAGGGACTCACCCTTGAGCTGGAAGGCATCGATGCCGGCCGGCGCGCCTGCGAAGGCAACGGAGCCGCCGAGCGGCAGGAGCTCCCAGTTACGCCAGGTGAAGATGGGATCGATCCCCAGTTCGAACCCATGCGACGCGCCGCCATCTGTGCAGCCCGTTTCGGAGTTCTTTGTGGGGCAGTCCAGAATGCGCCCGTCGCCGCTCTCGCTCGCGAGCCAGTCGCTGGAGGAGAGGAGATAGCCGGCTCGGACCTGAAGGAGCAGCGGTGAGGCCATCAGTTGGGCCCGCATACGGGCGTCGAGCGTGGCTTCGCTCTCAAAGAGTATTACGCGCATATCGCGCTCTTCGCCGGCCACGACGTGCATGTTGGCAATCAGTGGATTAAACCCCGGAGCGGCAACGGTGAGCTTGCGGTCGCCCGGCTCGAACCGAACCGGCTCGTTGATGGGCCGCGGCGTCGGGTCTTCATCGATGAGGACATAGGCGCCCTGCGTCTCCGAGAAGACGGTGATGGCTGCGAAGCTGCGGGCCAGTGCGGCATCGAGCGAGAGTCTGTCCCCCGCTCGCAGCTCCGCGCTCGTATCGAAGGGGAAGTAGCCGTCGGCGGAGACCTCAAGCTTGTAGGCTCCGAGCGGGAGGAGCAGATGTGCAGGGGTCTCGCCCTTGGCCTCGCCGTTGATGCTGACGGTCGCTCCGGAGGGCGTGCTGGTGATCGTGATTTCGCCCTTCGAGCCGGTAAGCTCGTTCGCGATGGTGAAGAGCAGGTCGCGGAGGTCCTTGCCCTCAAAGGTCTGCGCTGGCTTGGTCTCACCGGCTGGATCGGCAACGGTGACCTCAGCACGCCGGCAGCCATCCTTGACGGTGAAGTCGATGAGGGTGGAGGCCGCCATCGCATCGACGACGGCCGCCGCGGGAGAGTCGCATGTAGAAAGTCCGCCCAGACAGCCGGGAAGGGGGAAGCCGCGCTCAACGAGCTCCTTCCCGATGCCTTTGACGCCCACGATGTGTCGGGCGTCGGGGGCCTTCTCGAGCACCTCCCCGAGGAGAGCCTCGACCCGGGTTCGGCTCGTGCTGCAGCCATCGCCGACACGCGCCGTCCAGAAGAAGGTGGGTAACTCTTGGGCGGCAGCGGGTGCAGCCGCGGCGAAGAGAGCCAGTCCGAGGAGGCAGCCTAAGGCCCAACTGGGACCTCGCAGTGCCAGAAGAGCCAACGGGCGTGCCAACATGGAGCTACCGCGTCTTCCGGCGATTCCGCTTGCGCTCCTTGCGCCAACGGCCGGAGACAATCTCCTCCACATCGCCCTGGAAGGTGATCTTGCCCTCGCCGACCTCGCGGAGGGCGGTGACGCACTCCTTGTTCTCGGTCTCGACGAGGGGCTCAGCGTTGCGCTTGAGCTGGAGGGCCCGCTTTGTGGCGAGATGGATGAGGGCAAACCGGTTGGGAATGCGAACGAGGCAGTCCTCGACAGTAACGCGTGCCATGGGGCTGGTTCCTTGAACCTGAGCAGAAAGGAGGGTGCATTGTGGCCCAAAGATAGGTGGGCTGTCAACCCTTGGGGGTCGATTGGCAGGGGGGTTGAGGTCGCTCGGTGCTGCTTGACGGAGCGAGTGAGTCGGGCTAGAACGGCCCCCGAGTTGCGCCCTCGGGCATGGCTTTTGTTGCAAGACGCTGTTTTCCAAAGAAAAACGCTCCTTCAATGGCCGTCTGGCCGCTGCGGCTGGGCGATCGACGAGGGCAGGAAGCGAATGGACCCACAAGTGTTGCTGAATGCGGCGCAATCGCCGCTGGGCGTTCAAGCGGTGCCCGCCGTTCACCCGATGGGGCTGGTGGATCTGGATCCCACGGCGCTGATCAACTTTGGGTTCTTCCTTGTTCTCATTGTGGTTTTGCAGAAGTTCCTGTTCGAGCCCTATCTTCGGGTCACGGAACAGCGGGCCTCGCTTTCGGGCGGTGTGGCAGACGCGGCGGCGGCGCAGAATGCCGAGACGGCAGCCCTCACCAAGTCGTATGAAGAGGGCGTCGCCTCCGCGCACCGCCAGGCCGGTCTCAAGCGGACGGAACTCCTCGGCGCTGCGCACGCAACAGAGTCGGAGCTGCTGGATTCCGCTCGCGTCAAGGTTGCAGCAAGCATGGCCTCGCGACGCGCCGTCATCACGGCCGACGCAGAGAAGGCCGAGTTGGAGCTTCCCCTCCGTGCGAAGGCCCTCGCGGTTTCCATTACCCAGCGGTTGCTGTCATGAGGGGCGGTATGGCTTCAGTATCTCAGCGTCGCAGTTTGTCGTTGGCGAGCCTGCTGGCACTCTCCCTGCTGCTGGTTGCGGTGCCTGCCTTTGCCTCCGGTGGTGAGGCAGCCGCTGAGGCTCACGAGGGGCCGAACTGGGTCGAGCTTGGCGCCGCGATCGCGAACTTTGCTGTCTACATTTGGCTTATGGTCCGCTTTGGCGCTGCGCCGCTCAGGGCCCACTTTGCGGGTCGCCGCGCGAAGATTTCGAGCGCAATCGAAGAGGCAAAGGCAGCTTCGGAGCGGGCCGAAGTCGCGCTTCGCGCTGCGAAGGAGCAGCATGCCGGACTCGAGGCTGTTCGCGCCCGCATCCTTGCTGACTCGGAGGCGATCGCGGCAAGTGACGCAGCCAAGGTTGTCGCGGCCGCTCACGCCACCGCGGCCAAGATGATTGCCGATGCTTCGCAGCTGCTCGAGCAGGAAGCCGCCGCGGCCGAAGCGAAGTACCGTCACCGTCTTGTGGAGGCCGCCATGGCAGAGGCCCGCGAAGAGCTCTCGCGTGGCCTCACCCCCGAGATCCAGCACCGGCTCATCGATGCTGGCATCGACCGGCTGTCAAAGCCGTCTGGCTCCGCTCACACCTCTCTCGCTTAGGTCACCATGGCAAAGTCATCCACAGCCATCGCCTACGCCAAGGCGCTCCTTGAGATCGCCGTCGCGCAGGGCACGGTCGATCAGGCGCGCACCGAGATGGAGCGGGTTGGCGCGCTTGCCAACGGCTCGTTCGACCTTCGTCAGGTGTTCGGTAATCCGACGATTCGCGAGGAAGAGCGTCGCGCTG
>CAIWGR010000659.1 GCA_903912275.1 uncultured delta proteobacterium | reverse complement strand
CCATCCTCGAAGAAGCCCTCCGTCCTAACCCTAAGGCGGATCTGGCCAAGATCATCTCGATCCCCGGCAGCCGTCGCCGTCTCCAGCGTGCTTTGGACGACCTCGGCTCGATGCAGGTGACGACCATCCACGGTTTCTGCCTGCGGGCTTACTCCGATCACGCCGTCAACTGCGGCTTCCCGCCTTTCCCGGGTGACCCTCAGGATGGCACCGAACTCGCCGCGGAGATCGCGGCTGACTGGTTCCGTACCCAACCTGAGCTCGAGGTGAAGCTTAATGCCGTCGAGGCCGCCACCAAGGCGCTGGTGATGTGCCCGGAGGCCGAACTGGACCCGGCCCTTGAAAATCTCCGCGGTTACGTGGCCCGTCGCCTCGAAGACGCTCCGATGGTCACGTTCGACCAGCTGATCGGCCGCCTCCAGATGGCTTTGCGCGACCCGACCAAGGGCCTGCGCCTGCGCGGTCTCCTGCAGAAGGACTACAAGGCCTGCCTGATCGACGAATCTCAGGACACCGACGCCGCCCAGTGGGAGATCTTCGATACGCTCTTCGGTCCGAAGGCCGCCACGCACGAGCACTTCCTGCTGATGGTCGGCGACCCGAAGCAGTCCATCTACGGTTTCCGTGGCGCCGATGTGCGCACCTATTGCACGGCCATCAAGAAGGCGAAGGCCATCCTGACGCTACCGGACAACTACCGTTCCTCCCCGCGGATGGTCTCGGCCTTCAATACGCTTTTCAGCCGCGACGGTTTCTTCGCCACCTCCGAGATCACCTATGACCTTGCCGGTTCCGGCGAAGGCAAGATCGCCGAGCTGGCCGGTCTGCCGTTCGAAGTCGTCCACTCAGATGAGCCCGCCGCGGTCGCCCGCGAGGCGATGCGCCTGCTCCGTGAGATGGATGCCGCGCTTCTCCGCAAGGACGGCTCCGTCGGTACGCCCGGCGACGGCGCCGAGCCGGCCGAGGTCGGAATCCTCGTCCGTAGCAATTCCGCGGCGGCCAAAATCTACCGCGCCTTGGTGGCCGCAGGGCAGGGGGCTTCCCTCGAATCTCGTCAGTCGGTCTTTGAGACCACGTCAGCCTTCCAGGTCCAGCTGCTCCTCCGCGCGGTCCTGCGTCCCTCCCATGCCGGCAATCGCAAAGCGCTCCTCCTTTCCCGTCCCTCGCTCTTTGGCGAGACGGCTAAGCTCGACGACCCGACCGATAACGCCATGGCCCGCTGGCTCAGCCAGTGCCTGACGATCTGGCGCAAGCAAGGCTTCGCACCTGCCTGGGAAGCCCTCACGCGTCGCTCGCCCGGCGAGGGCCTGCTTTCCGTCGTGGAAGGCCTCGGTCGTTGTCAGTTCCGTCATCGCGCCCTCATGGACCTCTCCCATGTTGGCGAACTCCTGATCTCCCGTCAGCGCACGCTGCATTGGACGCCGGAGCAGCTCTTCGATCACCTGACTTCTCGCCTGCGCGCGGAAGATGACGGCGAGGTCGACAACGCCGAGTCCTCGGAGTCCGAATCACTCCGCCCGGATCTGGCCAACTCCCGTATCCTGGTCCGCACCATCCATAAGTCGAAAGGCCTCGAATACAACGCGGTCATCCTGGCCAAGGCCTTCAGCTATTCGCCCAGCTATCCGCGTAAGGGCATGATTCTTCGTCGCGAGAACGGGTCATCGGCGATCTTCACGGGCGACAGCAAGGATCCGATGTCCGCCGAGCTCTCCGTCCAGCAGCGTGAGGAAGACGCCCGTCTCCTTTACGTCGCGCTTACCCGTGCCCGCCATCGCTTCGTCTGGATGGGCCTCGCTGAACCGAAACCTGGTAGCAAAGGAGACGGCGCTCCCGGAGGCTTCTCGGAGGTCCTGGTCGACGTCGGCCTGCATCCTTCGCTAAAGGCCGCAACTCTGCCCAAGGAACTAGCGGCCTTCAACGCCGTCTGCATCCCGCTCAAGGCTGACGACCCGCTTTCCCAGCCGCTGCCGGCCATCCCATTCCACCCGACGCTCGAGGCCATCCCTGAACGTCTGCCGATGGCCTATGGCGCCACGAGTTACTCGGGCCTGTCCAAGGGTAAGCATGACTCCTCCTCGACGGCCTCTGGCTTCGAAGACCCGGACGATCCGGATGAAGCCGTCAGCCTGCTGCTGCCCGACAACCTGAAGGGCAACCTGCTTGGCAATCTCCTGCACAAGCTCCTCGAGCTCGTCGATTTCCGCCGCGGCGTCCAGGATCTCCCTTACCTGCGCGAGATGGTGGATCGCCTTCTGGGTGGCTCCGGCCTGCTAGCACCGTCCGACCCCTCCTTCGCGTCGACGGTCGATAAGCTCACAGCCTCGGCCCAGGTCTGGCTCCAGCAGCCGTTGCGCTCCCATGTCGGTGCACCGTTCCGTCTCACCGATCTTGATCCTTCGACCCAGCTCTCCGAAGTCCGTTTCTCCTTCGCGGCCACGATCGGTAGCCAGACCTTCCCGCAGCTCGAAGCCGAATTCGCCCGCGAGTTCACGGCCGCGAGCCAGCCCGACCTCGCTAAACTCGGTCTCTCCTGGAATCGCGCCAACGAGCTCGACGGACTCGTCACGGGTTCCGTGGACTTCGTCTTCGCCCACGATGGCCGCTACTACGTGGTCGACTGGAAATCTAACTTCATCGGCGAGTCAGATGCAGACTACCTGCCCGAGCGTATCTCGCGCAGTATCGCCAAGGAGCGCTATCACCTACAGTTCTCGCTGTATACCGTCGCCCTTGATGCCCACCTGAGCCGTTGTCTCGGCAAGGACTGGAACTACGAGCGCGACTTCGGCGGGGTGTACTACCTCTACCTCCGCGGCTTCGGCACGCACCCAGAGGGTAAGCACGGTGCCTTCTTCCATCGTCCCTCGGCTGACTTCGTTACGAAGCTCCGTTCCATCCTCCAGTCCCGCACCGCCTGATCATGTCCTTCATTACTCATAATCAGGAAGAGACCGATGCCCGGGAACTGGCCCGCGCGCTCCTGTCCGCCCTTGGCCTGCCCGAGGATCACCCTTCGTTTAAATGTGCCGAGATCGCCTACCGTGCCGTCCTCGATGGCCAGTCCTGCGCGATGCTCAAGGAAGCTCCAGCGCTGGACCTCGTCGTCGGCACTTTCGATCAGCCTGAAACCCCTCTGGTCCTTCGCGGTTCGGCCCCGGATGCCCTGCTGTATCTGCGACACATGGAGGAGCTCGAGGCTGGGTTGGCCAAGTCCGTCCTGCAGCTGGCCGTCAAGCGCGACGAGCCGTGGAGCCTAGCCGCCGCCAAGGATATCGCCGCGGCCGATGGTTTGAATCCAGAGCAGGCCGACGCCTTGAAGCGTCTCGCCGAGCGTTCGTTCATGATCCTGACCGGTGGTCCTGGTACCGGTAAGACCTACACGCTCAATTCGCTGCTCAAGTACGCCGTCGCCGCCGGCAAACTTTCGCCCGCCCAGATTCGTCTCGTCGCTCCGACCGGTCGTGCTGCGCGGCGCATCGCCGACGGCCTGGCCGACCTGCGCAAGCAGCCGGCCTTCGCGGACCTCGTCGAGCCCCAGACCATCCATTCGCTGCTCTATGAGCCTGAAGCCTTTGACGGCATGCAGCTCCTGGTTGTGGACGAATCCTCGATGGTCGACCTGATGCTCTTCAGTGAGGTCATCGATAAGCTGCCCGCCGGTTGCTCCCTTGTCCTCGTGGGCGACCCGAACCAGCTGCCCTCGGTCGAAGTCGGTTCCGTGCTCGCGGACTTGTGCGAGGCCCCGGCGCTGTTGCCCAATAAGGTGCAGCTGACCCGCCAGGTGCGCTCCAAGGACGCCCCGGAGATTATGCGCTTCGCCGAATCCGTGCTCGGCGGGCAGGGGAGGGAGACCGTCGATCTGGTCGCGCCGACCCCTGAGGCCGTCGTCGCTCTCGTCCTGCCGGCGTTCACCGCGCTGCGTGACAAAGCCCGGGCTGGAGATGTCGATGGCACCATGGCCTTGGTCGACGAGGTCCGCGTGCTTTGTTCGCATGTCCGTGGACCGCTTGGGGCCGAGACCCTGTCTCGTCTCATTGCGGAAAAGCTCGGTATCCGCGTCAGTCCGCCTGGGTCGGGTTCCCTGATCATGGTCACCCGCAATGACCGCCGCGGTACCGGTCTTTCGAATGGTGACGTCGGCGTCATGGTCGGCGACCTTGTCTATTTCCGCGGGTATGTTGCCGGATTCGACCTCAATCGCCTGCCCGAGTATGCTTCGGCCTTCGCGACCACCATCCATAAGGCCCAGGGCTCCGAATATGGCCATGCCGTCGTCGTTCTTGGATCCAGCCAGCGTGAGGGCTTCCTCAATCGCCAGCTCATCTACACCGGCATCACCCGTGCGCGTAAGCAGGTGACACTTGTCGCTGACCGCATCGACTTCCTCGCCGCCTGCGCCCGCGAAGTCCCCCGTGCCTCCGGCCTCAAACAACGCTTAGTCTGATATTCAACGTTTTATTCGCAACGCTGCGACCGTTGCGTTTCTTTACCTAAGAAGCGGCTTTCTTGAAAATATAGCCGCGGTGGTACTGGAGGAATGCAATCTGGTCTGGCGTGAAGCGTCCGGCGTTGAAACCTTCCTCGGGAATCTTCATTTTCGTAAGGGCTGCCCGGTTGACGCGACTTGCGTAGAGCAGGCGCCCATCGTCGCCGAAAGAAATAAACCCTTTATCGAAAAGGTGATCCGGGGTGGGGGTGAGCATCAGGCCGTTAAAGCCGCTGAGGCGTTCGCGATTGTCAGAGTCCTTCCAGGGTTTGATGTGACTCGCGACTAGATGGTCCCGGTCTTCGACGCCTGTGAGGCGACAGTGGCGTTCCACTTTGGCAACCTCATCCCGGAAAATACCTTGGCCAATGCGCGCCTTCACGATCGCTAGCCTGGTAGTCTCTGGAATCTGAGTGTCGCCCTTTACCGCGTCTACAAGGTACTCGCCGGCCTTTTCGGAAAGCGTGTCCGCAAATTCCTCGGTGGTCTCGTGTAGGTTGAGATGGCGGCCTTCTTCGCGACAGGCGCGAGCAGGTGATCCCAGTGCGTCGATGATCACGCCGGCAAACTCAGGTGAGATCTTTGTCAGGTACAGTTCCTTGCCGCCGCCATCAGCCTTCAGCGGGGCGTGTTGCTCGCTGAGGAAAGGGGCGATTCGGGCCAGCTGATCCTTTGGGCGGAAGGGGCTTGCGACAAAGTAGGTGACGTTGACCCGCCATCCGTAGGGCGACCAATTTTTCCCGTTCTTCCCGAATTCTGAAGGCTTGGGGCTGTCGTATCCGTAAGAAGTGATCAGGCCGCAGGAGACCACGTGGCTGTCACGGTAGGAGAACACCATGTCCCCGGGTGCGACTTCCCGCATATACTCATAGAAGGGGTTGCGTACCGTGGCTTGGCCATCGCGCCCACGCTTACGTTTAGGCGACCATAGGTAACCACCCTCCCGCTCTTCGCGGTAAGTCTGACCTTGGTTAACCCACCAGTATCGCATCAATGGCAGCTTTCATGTTGGACGAGTTCTGTCCAGGCACTTGTTATTATCGTTAATATAACTTTCTCGTAGGCCTTGCCAGCTAAGGCTAGTTTGAACACTTAAGTGAATGGCCCGCTGCATCCCTGACACTATTCCTCAGCGGCTTCATGTTAAGTCGGAGGCACGCTTGTTCGAGCGGCTGCGCCGGGAGTTACCCGACGACTATGTGCTATTGCACTCGCTGAACATAATGGGAAAGCGGGTGGGTTCCGACGTGGAGTCCGATTTCGTGCTGCTGCACCCGAAGTGCCGCCTTGTTCTGGAAGTGAAGGGCGGTGGCATCGAATGCGCCGAGGGAGTCTGGTATACGAACAATCCCAAGGGCCGTTACGAGATTACTCCTCCGTTTCATCAGGCCCGCTTCAACTCCTTCGACATCTACAATTACCTGAAGGACCAATTTGGCCCTGGCTCGCTGGGCTATAGGTCTTTGTTCGGCTATGCGATCATCCTGCCCGACGTAGATTTGGAGGTACCGACGATAGAGGGCGACCCACGCCGCATCATCGGCAAGTCCGAGCTGGAGGCGACCTCGATGCTCGACATCGTCGAACGCCAAGTCGCGGTCTCGACGCAGATGTACAAGGATAAGTTCCCCGATAAGGACGAACCTGCGCTGATGACCCCCGAGCTCATAGCGGAGATAATCCAGTTGCTACGCCCAGACCTACGCCTGATTCCCAGCCTGTCGGCCGACCAGATGGATAAGCAGCTGCTCAAGCTTTCCGCCGAGCAGATGCGTTCGCTCAACATGATGGAGCGCAACCCGCGTCTGCGTGTCACGGGCGGTCCCGGCTCGGGCAAGACGCTGCTGGCATTCGAGACCTGCCGACGTGAGCTCAAGGCTAGGCCTGGCTCAAAGATCGGCCTGATGTGCTTCAACCGCCACTTGGGTTCGTTCCTTGCCGACGTCGCCAAGGCCGAGGTACTCGCGTCCGTCGACGCGGGGTCCTTCTACTCGCACTGCGACCGCTTGATCGGTAACGCCGGCGACCAGACCGCTACCGACACTAATTACTTCCGCCAGAGGGTCACGGATGCCCTCGCTGCCGCCCGTAGTCTCCCCGAGGACTGTAAGTTCGACTTACTGGTGGTCGACGAGGGCCAGGACTTCCGGGACGACGGCGATAAACTCGCCTTGATGGATGCCCTGCTCAAAGGCAGGCTCTCCAAGGGTCGCTGGCGCTGGTTCGAGGATATGGACCAGATCCTGAGCCCGGATGCCCCTAATCCGCCCTCTGGTGACCATCTGGAGGCCCTCCAAGACCTGGAAGCCGGAGCTGAGGCTTTGATGGTCCATAACTGGCGCAATACCGACCAGATCGGCCGGGCCGTGGCCAAGGTCATCGGGCGGAACGATGTCGAGACCTCGGGTATCCCGGGTCCCGCGGTCGTCAGCGCCCCGTACCCGGCAGGCCGGGAACTCGAGCTGCTTAATGTCGTCTTGGCCAAGCACGTCCTACCCAAGCATCTCCCCAAGGATATCGTCGTCCTGAGCATGCGCGGGGCAGGGAAGGAGTCCTACGCCGGCGCCGCCGAGCTCGGGGGACTCAAGGCCGTGCCTTACGACCCCGCCAAACCATACGAAGAAGGCACCCTCCGGACCTCTACCGTCTTCAAGTTCAAGGGCATGGAGAGTCATGTCATCGTCCTAACCGACCTGGACAAGCTTGACAGCCTCCGCGACCGCCGCCGGGCCTACGTCGGCATGTCCCGCGCCAAGTACGCGCTATACATTCTCGGCAACTCGGACGTGTTGTCGGAGATAGTCAGTTGAGAAGGAAAGTGACCTTGTACTAGGGCATATGCGATTGACCGAGCATACAAGCGGTATTCTATTAAAGTTATGAAACCTGTGAAACAGCGGCTTGGCGCAATCCTTCGCGATCCTGGTCAGATAACGGTGCCCATGTATCAGAGACAGTACTCTTGGGAGGAGGAAGATGTGAAGATATTCTGGAACGACCTCGTTGCGCTTTCTGTTGAAGAAGATGCCGATTCAACCCATTATCTTGGGACCATGGTCACCCAGAAGGGTGAATCCCTGGACGGAGGGATCGAAAGTTGTACCATCATTGACGGACAACAGCGTATCACCGTCTTGATGCTTTTAGCTGCGGCGATGAGAGATGCGGTCAGGTCTGACCCGGGTTTGCCCGATTTTATAAGGCAATCCAGCGTAGAGGCGGAGAACAGAAGGAGAGCCGATAGGCAACTTAAGCAGCTACACCTCGATCTGCTTCTGGATGATGTTTATCTCCACTACGAAATCGAAAAAACCAAGTGTCGGAAGTTTCTGCCTACAGAGTTGAATTTCGACAGAGACGTCTTCAATTCTGTCGTCTACGAAGGTAAGGCCGATGGAAGGAAGCGGCATTATAGGCATTATGTAGTGTTGAAAGATCTTATAATCGCACACGCTGGAATCGGTAAGGCAGAAGTGACGAAGGAAGATGCGATAAAGAGGCTGCACCGGCTGCTCGATGCCCTTTTCCGTGTTGAGTTGGTGTATATCGAGCTAGGTCAAAACGATGATCCCCAGCAGATCTTTGAAAGCATTAATCATAAAGGAGTGGATCTGAGCGTCACCGATCTCATCCGTAATCATATTCTTTCTATCGGCGGAGAAGTCGGAAAGCTTCAGATGTATGAGTCGGTGTGGACGCCTGTTGAGAATTCGTTGTGCATGATGAGGATGAAGAACGAGGGTGTTCTTCGTAAGGCCCTGTTCGATGGTTTTTTCAGGTCTTACTTAGGTATGGATGGCAAGGTCGTGCCGGGTAAGAAGTTATTTTCCGAACTTCGAGAAGTACTTGCGGCAAAAATACTCGATACTGATGACGTACCTGCGCGCGTG